>JAZDOO010000014.1:0-10298 GCA_043798555.1 Pseudomonadota bacterium
TGAGGTGCTGCCATGAAAATCAGGGTGATAGAAGTTCTTTTTTATGATCGCCTCGAGATCAACCAATCGCCTTTTCAATCCTTTAAGTTCTGACGAAAGCTCGGGATACCTTTTTTGCAGGCCGCTGATAATGGTTTTTTCAAAATTGGAGTATACAAGGATGCTCCCTTTTCCATCGAGATCTCTTATCAAACTCTGCGCAAGTTCCTTTCTGCAATCTCGAACGGGATCGGCCAGGTATTCATAGTGGCCGACAATATTACCAGGGCGGGAGCATTTATGGATCGAATATTGAGTAGGGATTTGCGTATAAGGCGGGATATCCGGATAAAGCGGTAATCCGGTCTGGACGGTTTCAAAATCCAAGTAATAGGCAGGCCATGAGATGGATCTTAATTTATCTTTCAGCCCATCTCCGATATAGGGCCTTGCATCCTTTACACAACCCCGAACAATCTTTTGCTGTTCGGTTAAGGAAAAATCGTCAGGAATGTCTTTTATCTCAGTTATCCCCTTTTTCATTAATTGCGTGAATTTAGTTTTGCTCAGTCGGGGGAGATCGAAAATGTGGTGATCAATGTCAGAGTCAAAGCACTCCGTGAAATAATCACAATTTCGGCATTCATAGCGAAGTTGGGGTTCCGGTCGGCTCGGGGTTCTTGTTATTTCTTCAAAGTATTGCAATGAAGGTTTAAGCTCATCTACACGATTGAGAATGTTGTCCGTGCAGTCTTTTTCAATAAATAGATCCTTGCTGCTCATGCCCAAACGGAAGTCCTTTGATAGCAGTAACAAAGACACATTTGAGATGTCATAACCGCACCGGTCAATCACCATAGTAGTAAAGGCCATATCGTCTAAGAATTCAGGTTTATCATTAACACTGGATTTGACTTCAAAAAGTTGCCAGTTCCTGCCTTTTCGTGTCAAAACATCCGGTCTTGCCGCAAATCCATCCTTTACAAAACCCCCTTCGAAGATCGCTAAGATACCGGTATCATTTATCAGTTTTTCCGTCTTTCGTTTGATTGAATTCAGATCCCGATCATCGACTAATATGCCATCGGGGAAAAGCTCCCTTGCCTTTTTTCCGATTTCAATTCCTTCTTCTTTTCTGTATTTTTCTCCGAGGGGAGTCTTGGCAATTTGATCTTTGATATTCCCTGACCTCATAAGCCACCCTAATGTTGTGCAAATGAGCGTATTAAGGAATATTTCTTTTGAAACGTTTCGCATATTGCTTCACTCTGTTTTGATAAAAATAAACCCTTAGAATCCTGGTTTTTGGGGGAAGACTCTTCGAAAACTACAAAAGAAAACTCCTTTTCTGGCATTAGAAAACATGGGTTTCACAAGATCCTACGCCATATTTGATCCTTACTTGATATGAAAAAAGACCCGTTTATCTCTTAGGGAAAGGTGGGGATTTTATGTTTCGTTTGTTTTTAATAGACTTTTATCAGACAACTATTGCGAAAGTCAATAAATTTAAGCCCTTGTGAAGGGGGGGGAAACGATAAATGACAGAGAAGGCCAGAGAGAAATAGAAGGCAAAGGAAGAGATTTCAAGTTAAGGTTTGAAAGAACTTAAGGAAAGCCATTCATGTTATTGATTATTCTGAAGTCTGAAGTGAACTTATTCAGCCGCATAAAACTCCAGACTCCTGTCTGGAGATGTAGCGGCTCGGCTGAAGGCCGCCAAGCTTGCTTGTAACATTGAAGATGCCCCCGGCTCCTGCCGGGGGAATTTCACTTTTATCAGATGTAACCCGTTTTTTTGCCGTTTGACGGCTAATTTAAAATGAGGGTCACTGTGACCACCGCGTTTTCGCCACTTTTCAGCTTCGGAAACCTCAATCTTTTAATCTCCTCCGTCATACATTTTTCCACTGAACCTTTCAGTTTTCCGCCTTTGTTCATCTTCACATTAATAACTTTACCCTGGACATCTATCAGCATGCTGATCACCAGTTTTTTAGTGATTGACTGATGTCTTCCTTGAACGTTATTAAAACAGGCTTCGAGTGATCTGAGATGTCTATTCAGAATGCGACGAACCTCATGTTCAGATAACTCGCCTTTGATAATCATGTCTCCCAGTTGAATGCCAATCCTCCCTTTGGATTCAGAAGGGGCGGCGGAAGCAAGATATTCACCTTCTCTCACCCCTTGCTTCTGAAGCGCCATCATGGGTGCGCGGGAAAATCTATTAAGGGCAGTCTTGGAGAATGAGCGTCCCCCCACCGCATAATCGGAAACACCCTGCGGTAGCGGAAGGGGCTGTTTGACGGTAACCATCTCACCATTCTTTTGGCGAACCCGGTTGTCTACGGCAATAAACGAAGTATAAGCGGTCAGCAGATTGTAAGTCAGTCCCAGACTCGTCACCTCCTTGACCCTTTCATCATCAAACTTGAGTCGGTTGTAGTCAGATAGCAGCGCAATTCTGTGCCGGGCCCAGAGATAGCGAAGTGGGGCGTTGGTCTCGAGGGGCTTGGTTTTGGAAATGTCCAATCTTGTCACAAAGGGATGGTTTCCCGAAAATCCTCGAAGGGTGATTTTACCTCGGGGTTTGCTTTTCCATTTGCCAAACACAAGGATTGGCCGATCAGCCATGACATCTGGAATACTGAGAGGTTCCACATCATAGACATGAAACTTCCCGAAGTCCACTTTGATTCCCGTGAGCACCGGTGAGGCGATGAGTCTTCTGAATTTTTCCGCCTGCTGAGGGGCCTCTTCAGGTTTTGTGATGACATAGGGTTCTCCCATTCCCACCCTTGCCATGCCTTCGATGAGGTGGCGATTAACGCTGGAACCTATGCCGAAGGCAAATATATTGGCACGGCCCAGGTTTTTGCGGATCAGGTCAAAGGTCTCTTCTTCAACGGCCACATATCCGTCCGTGGCAATGACAACTGTCCTGGAGTACCCTTCGGTCTTGGGTAGATCAAGTGCCCTTCTGAGGGCCGGTAGGAGCCTGGTACCGCCTCCGCCACGCTGTCTATCAATGCTATCCACGGCTAATTGGATGTTGCTCGTGGTGGCAGGGAGGGAACGCGCGGAAAGGAGATGAGACCCTCCGGCAAAGAGCAACACATTGAAACGGTCCCTGGGGCCGAGTTTGCTGATTAGGTCCTTGAGGAGTTTTTTTGAGATGCTCAGAGGAAACCCATGCATGGACCCCGACACGTCAACGATGAAGATATACTCTCTAGGTGGAATCTGGGTCTCGACCACCCGTTTTGGGGGTTGCAGCATGAGTAGGAAGAAGTTCTCTTCATCTCCTTTGAAAAGAAGGAGCCCTGTCTCTATTCTCTTACCCGCAAGACGGTACTTCAGGATGAAATCCCGGTTACCGCCCTGCTTCTCTGAAGGATCGAGCTTTATTGAGGCCAGATCGGGTCCCTGATAATCCACATGGATATTATGGGATGTGCAGGTCACCTCTTTGATGGGGAGACCTGCGGAGATGTCCACAGAGATGTTAAAGGTGTATGTGGGTTGTTTTCCTTCGTGCAGATAAGGATTCCCTGTCCAGTGTTCTGAAGATCCGGATTCGTTAGCAGGTTGATCCACATAACGGGGTCCCACAACAGTGGGGTAAATAAATCCATAAACCGCATCTGTGGGTACCAGAAGCTCCGTGTACTTGAGTTCTACCTCGATCAGATCCCCGGGCATAATGTTGGCCACATTCATCTGAAACACATTGGGTCTTTGCTGCTCCAGAAGAGAAGCGCTTTTACCCGCCTTTTTGGCTTGATTATATTCCTTCCTGGCCTTTTCCCGTTCACAAATCTTGGCGGTAATGATTCGCTCTCCGATGGTCATTCTCATACCGTAAACAGCAGCCCTTGTGGATGCGGGAAAGATATAGATGGCCTCTAATGGCCTCTTACCCTCGTTCTTGTAAACTTGCGTCACCCTGACATCTGCAATGACCCCTGAAATAGATACATCTGCCCGGGTGGATTTTAGGGGAAGTTGATCCACTTCCGGGTCATCGCTCTTCACAAAAAAGTAGGGGGAAAGGGTCGTATCGGTATTACCCTCAGTCTGCGCCTTCAAAGGCCCTGCAAGCATCACCAACAGGGCGACTATCCATATTCCCAGTATTCCTTTCTTGTAATTCATTTTTCATACCTCCCTTGTTTTTTGGTTTTCTTTTGTGGGTGTTAGACAAGGGAGAGCCGAAAAAGTTCCCGAAATTTTCAATACCTCATAAGAAAATACCCGTTCCATGAAGAAGTCTTAGATCCAAAAACTTGATGAGATGATTGTTGTTTGAAAGCGTGATAGGCGGGATAACCTAGCGAAGCTCCGCCTCAAACCCTGGCCCAGCGCTGGCTTTCATTGATTTACTCCAAAACGAATGCTTCGTAAATGAGACATCGGCAATAGCATAAAAAATATAAATAGCGCCAGGGCGGGCTTGACACGAATTTTAAGATCTTAGCCTATGTAGACAGCTAGAGTGCTTACTCGGAGTATAAGAGTTTTATCTGAAGTAAAACCCTCTCTTGGCTCTTGTCGGGAGATGAAGGGGAGGACACCAGGGATGAAGCCATACCTTTTAATTGATGGGTGAATATGTCGTAGCGGCTTGTGGGGATCTCCGCCTGGATAACGGCGGGTAGGCCGGTCTTAGGGTCGTATTCAATGTTCAGAACCTTGCCCCCTTCCTTTTCAATAAGATGTTTCAGTGGATCGGTACGGGAGGATTCAGCCGTCGCTCCCGCAGAAGCCGGATACAAACTCTCTTCATCAGCAGGTGCCCCTTTTTTAGCGGTTCGGGACTCTTTAAGGGCCATTGGTTGTTTGAAAGCCCGACCCCTGTCCCTCTTTTGGAGAAGAAGAGTCAATTCCATTGGTTTTTGAGGCTCCCCTTCCTTCTCCATTCTGGAGGTCGCATCAAGGGCAGCTTTCGGTGGGCTCACCTCTTTTTTAAGAGAAATCTCCTTCTTGTTCGCTTCTCCTATTTCAGCGGGTTCCATGGCCTTCTTTTCCGAGGGCGTCTGCAACATGTGCTTTTCGGCTAACTGGGTATGGAAGAGGGAGAAGACCAGAACAGCTATCATGGCAGCGGTTGCAAACTCCAAGGGGATTTTCACATGAAAGGGCACAAAGAGCTTTCGCACAATCCTCCTAAACATGGAGGGTGCCTCCAAGCGCTCATGGAGCTGTTCCATGAAATCCGCCGGCGGTTTCACCTGCTCCAGGGAACCCAGCTCTTCAACCAAAGAGCGCAATGAAGCCAGTTCCTCCGCACATCCCTTACAGGTTGAGACATGCTTCTCCACAGTTTCCCTGGTTTCCTGGTCCAACGTGCCATCAATATACTCGGAGAGGAGCTCTTTTAATCTGGCACATTCCATGTCATACCTTTCCCTCTAAACGGTTTCTGAGTTCCAACCTCCCACGGGCCAACCGGGATTTGATGGTGCCCAGGTTCATGCCGGTTATCTCTGAGATCTCCCCATAGGACAACCCCTGGATATCTCGCAGTACCACCACCTGGTTTTGCTTTTCAGGCAGTGCTCTGATGGCTTCCCGGATCAGCATCAGCCGCTCTTTTCTCTCAAGGCCGTTGGCCGGGGACGGCCCCGCATCCGGCATTTCAAGGGAAGGGTTCTTACGCTTTGATCCTTCGGGGTTTTCAAGAGGGATCGTCCTTTTTTCCCACCTGTGGGATGCGGATTGGAGCATATTCTTGCAAGTGTTGACGGCAATCTTGTAAAGCCAAGTAGAAAAGGCCGACTCAAACCTGAATCGCTTCAGGTTCTTAAATACCTTTATGAATATCTCCTGAGCGCAGTCGTTTGCCTGCTGGTAATCCCCAAGATACCAGTAGACCAGGTTAAAGAGCCTGTCTTTGTGCTTAAGCACGAGCCTGTCAAATGCAGCCCTGTCCCCTGCCTGAAAGGCCTTGACAAGTGCTGCATCTTCATCGGTCATACCGGCCGGTTTTCCATCTTTTTCAATAGATTTAGACAATGGTGTTTATAAATTGTTCCCAAGGCTTGTGAATTAAATCCTTTTTTCGATTCCGTCCAAAGAATTATTTAACATTTTTACTAAAAAATCCAGCATTTCAAAACACCTCCCCAATTTTATTCATTGTTCATTTTAGCGATAGCATATATAATTGGTTTCGATCTTTGCAAATTCATCAAAAGCAAGTAACGCCGAATTTTACAGGACTTTTAGATATGCGAATTGTTCTCGTTAACCCGAATCCCATGAAACCACAGGTAACTCCGGTATCTTTGGACTATCTTGGATCCGCATGTGGTCATGCCGGGATAGAAGTTGATCTGATTGATTGTTCTGTTGAGTCGGAGTGGAGAAAAAAACTCTCCCATGTTTTGGAAAAGAAACCCATCTTAGTGGGCGTTACTATTCGGAATATAGATGACTCCTATTTTGCCAGCCGGGATTTCTCCCTTCGACGAATAATACCTGTTTTGGAGGAGATTAAACGGTCAACGGATGCGCCCATCTGTATCGGCGGAGTCGGTTTTTCTATTTTTCCATTTGAAACATTAGAGTTTTGTGATGTGCCTTATGGACTATGTGGAGATGGTGAGGATGGTCTTGTTAAACTGGTAATAGCGCTCAATGGCAAAGTTGAACTGGAGACGGTCCCGGGACTGGTTTGGATGGACGATGGCAGATACAGAAAAAATGCCATATTCCCGGTTCCCCTTGAAAAAATAGATCTGGCCTCCAGGTCTCTGATTGATAATGGATTTTATTTAGAAAACGGGGGGCAGGTGGGTTTCGAGACCAAACGCGGTTGTTCCTTGCATTGCGTTTACTGTCCTGAGCCCTTTATTAGAGGTAAAGATGTAAGAGTACGTAATCCACTAAATGTTGTGGAGGAATTAACCAATCTTTATAACCGTGGGATCAATGTTTTTCATACGTGTGACAGTGAATTTAATTGTCCCTATTCCCATGCTGTTCTGGTATCCAAATCCATCATTGAGGCTGAACTTGGCAGTAAAATTAGATGGTATGCCTACTGTTCTCCGGAGTATTTTACCGATGAGCTGGCGTATTTGATGGGGCAAGCCGGATGTGTGGGAATCGATTTCGGAGCGGACCACGGCGATAATAAGATGCTGCGCCGGTTAGGCCATAATTATACATCCGATGATTTAATTCGAATTGGGGAGATCTGCCGAAAGCATAATATCGTTTGCATGTTCGACCTGCTTCTTGGCTCTCCCGGTGAAACAAAGGAATCCATTGAAAAAACCATACGTCTCATGAAAAAGATCGAGCCGGATCGTGTGGGCATTAGTCTCGGAGTAAGGCTTTATCAGAATACACAGCTAGGGAGAAAAATCATAGAGTCGTCAAAAGGGTCTTTATGGGATAATCCCAATCTCTTTGGGGAACTGGAAGACAATGACTCTTGGCTTCGCCCTATCTATTTCTGTGACGCGAGTTTGGGTGAGGATGTGGAAGACTGGTTATCTGGTATTGTTGGTGATGATCCGAGATTTCTTCTCGGACGGCGGACCGATGCGAATTTAAACTACAATTATAACGATAATCCGGAACTGAGTGACGCCATCAAGCGTGGACACCGAGGGGCTTATTGGGATATTCTCCGCCGGGTATCGGAGGGGATTCCTCCTCTTCTTTAATGTCTAAGCTTTCGATATCTATGTTGTCTTAGATACTTCATGGCTCTTCCTCCTCTTTTTAGGGTTAACAAAAAACAATCACTGACCATGCAAGTATAAGATATGACTCAGATATATGGAAGAAAAACCAGCGCTTTTAAGGTTTGACCCATGGCAAGAAATCAAACCCTTTCAAAATAACCATTTTCGTGTTATATTCTCAATAAATCACAGATTGATGCCAACATGGTATACTGCCAAGATTTGCCACTTATATAAAAATCTGTACATTTCTCTTAAGGAAACGGACAACTACCCTCAATGATAAGAAAATTCAGGGCTCCTGACCTGGCGTAATTACAATTGCAACTTATTCCGCTGTGAACACCAACGTCATCTTCGTACCGGGGTAGACATATGACTCCTGATTCATGACGTCGCATAATTGTTTAAGGGCACGATTTGATCGAGGAGTAGACATCGTATGAAACTTGACGTTTATAATGCCGCGATCCTTATCCGGTACTATATCTGCTGGTTGCTGAAATACACTCTTTAAAAAGGCACGGCCCTCTTCATTATTGCGGGAAAAGAACGACGCTATCAGATTAAACAAGCATGTCTCGGCCCGATAACAGATCATTTTAATCCCATCTGTAAGCATTTTGCGCTCAGTTTCAAGACGAATAATTTCGTGCTTCGCCAGTAACTGTTTTATCGCTATTCTATCAGGTAGTTGTTTCAGATCGCTTTCAGCTCGCTCGATTTCTTTTTCAACTTCGACTATCTTTTTCTTGTAACCAGGGTTTGCAATATTAAAGCCTCGCATAGTAGGACGGCGCATTTCATCATTTTGAAACGCTTTGTCCCCATATTCCTTCTTTAGCTTGTCGAGTTCCCCTTTGAGCCTCTTTATCAGTTTCCTTATTTCTCTCTTTTCAGGATTCGGCACTAACCGCTCTACATCAGCAGGTTCAACATCATTTGTTACAAGATGATCAAGCGCATATTCCTCGCGCATATAGCGAAAGAAGTTTTCCTGGTTCCATCGAAAAAACATTCGCCGCGCAACCTGTTCACAGGTAATGTCTTGTCGGGTGGTTATTATCGATGTCTGATGTCCATCCTCACACATTCGCCTGACCTCTCGCAACCAGAAATTATCATTTATTTTTATGCTGCGTTCTCCCAGTAAATACTTTACAGCTTTACCTCGGACATGGCTCTCAACTTCCATAAAACAATGTTGAGGCCATGGATCATATGGGCCTTTACGGTAAGTGATGACATCAATATCGTCTTTAAACCATTTCTCAAAAGTCTTTGGGCTCCATCCTTCACGATCAAAAACCAGTGTTACCCTGTTTCCTTTTCCTGCAAGTTTTTTCAATTCCGGAATCACTTTTTTCTCCAGCATCGACAACAAGCTATCATTGGCCTCCGCTGTTACGAAAAATAATGGTTCACAATTTGCGTCATTTATCCAAAAATCAGTCGTTGCAGCCATGCAAAGACGTCTTCTGGCAACCTGGGTTTTAGGCAGCTTGTGCTTACGGCCATGATAGGGACGCACATGACCATCAATATATGCAAACCCGATTGCATCTTTATCTTCATCGGCCCATTTCTTAGATAAAAATGATACAAACTCAGCCGCTTTGTTGCGTAATCCCATCTCCTTGACCTTTCTTCTCAGCGTCTTTACCTCGGGTGCCCGATCAAGACCCAAAACAATGCCCAGTTCGCCGGGATTGCACCTTTTCAGCTGCTCAGGGGTTTTGATCCTCAAAAGAGCCATAAACGATAGTGTCAGCAAAACAGACTGTAGGCCATAAAACCCTTTATGAAGCCTTCCGTACGCCTTTCTACCGGCTTCCAAAAGACCAACTTTGGCTAATGCCGGCAGTGCCAGCAACACGCCAGCGTGTCGCACTCCTTCGCTGCCGCTAAAATCAGGAGTTGCCTCAGTTAATTTGCCGATACTTGCCAGAACACGCTCTGCTTCCCGCTTGGCACCGATCCCGATCCCACAGACATTGTCTTCCGTTGAGCGCTCTGAAGCAGTCTTTAATTTGTGGGCTCCTTCCGGCTTTTCATCCTCTTGCTTCGTCCTTGCTAACGTGCCTTTCTTTATCGCATAGCGGATACAACCTTCAGTGATACCGACTTCCTTTGCCGCTGCTTTTAACGAATAGCCTTTATTGAGAAGTGTTTGTACTCGTCCTTTAGTCTTTCCGTTGAGCTTATAAGCTTTGCGGTTGCTCTTCTTGGACGTGACCAGGGCAGCAGGCCCCTCTTGCTGATATCGAGCAACGTTTCGATAAGCAGTGGTTCGGTTGATATGCAATGCTCCTGCGATTTGGGCTGGAGTGGTGCTTGTCTGGGTGACAATAATCCCTTGAGCTAACCGAAGTCCATACAGATCACTTTCCCTGAAAGAGTATATTGGACCCGATGCTGTATAAAATTCAATTTTGTCATCGTGACGATAAAGCGCCACATGATTGTTTATGGGTTTGGCACCGTCTGGAAGGAAGGGAATATAGCTTTGAAGCACAGCAAATACCTCCTTATGTGTTGCACTCCAATTTACGCTATATGCAAACCCTTGTCAAGCAAAATCAGTCAGTTATCTGCCTGAGGTCAGGAGCCCTGAAATTA
>JAZDOO010000017.1:0-13795 GCA_043798555.1 Pseudomonadota bacterium
CCATGAGGACCTCTTCTCTTCGCAAACGTTTGAACGAATTGCAAAGCTGCGAGACCGCTTGGCAAAGCTTGAAAGAGTTCAGTCGGTGGTGACGATTCTGGACGTACCCCTGCTGCAAGCATCCGGGCTGCGCTTGTCGGAAGTTTCTTCTAAAAAGCTTAAGACGCTTCAGAACCCCACCGTTGACCTTCGTAAGGCTAAAGAAGAGCTCGCCTCAAGCCCGATCTATAAGGACCTCGTGCTCAGTGCCGATCTCCGGACGACCGCACTGCTTATCAACTTAAAGATTGATACGTATTACTCGGGCCTTCAAAAAGAGCGGAATCAGCTCCTGTCCAAGAAACGCTCCGGAAAGCTGACGTCGGTAGACCACATTCGGCTGAATGAATGCCTGGAGAAGTACGAGGCTTATTCCGCCATGGTTAATAAGCTCCGGCACCAGGACATTGAGTCAGTCCGGTCCATTATCCGTCCTTACCAGCAGTACGGCAGCCTCCTTTTGGGTGGCATATCTATGATCGCCGACGACATGATCACCTTTGTAAAGAAGGATCTCGAAGTCTTCGGCGTCGGCGTGTTCGCATTCATCGTGATTACCCTCGCCATCATTTTTCGGGAAATCCGCTGGATTATATTGCCTCTTTTTAACTGTTTTGCTGCGGTTATCATCATGGTGGGGATGCTTGGCTTACTTAACTGGAAGGTCACAGTGATATCGTCGAATTTTATCTCCCTGATGCTTATTCTCACCATGGAAATGAATATCCATATGGCCGTACGGTATACCCAGTTCGTCCGTGACTACCCGGCTGAAAGCCAGCATGAAGTCGTGGGGACCACCATGCGGTGGATCTTCTACCCCTGCCTTTACTCGGCCCTGACCACCATGCTCGGGTTTGCTTCCCTGGTGACCAGCGGCATCCGGCCGGTCATTGATTTCGGGTGGATGATGACCATCGGCCTCGCCATTACCCTTTTAACGTCTTTCGTTGCGTTTCCCGCAGTGCTGGTGCTGCTCAAAAAATCTCCACCCGCTTCCGCTCAGGATAAGCAGTCAGCGATTACCACCCTGCTGGCTCGGATCGTTGACCGGCATGGGGGTAAGGTCATCATCATTTCGCTGGTTACTGCGCTTTTAAGTGTTGGAGGAATCAGCAAGCTGCAAGTGGAGAACAGCTTCATAAACTATTTTCGCGAGAAGACCGAGATTTACCAGGGAATGAAACTGATTGATGAGAAGTTAGGGGGAACGAATCCCCTGGACATTATCATCAAATTTGATGAACCAACCACGGGAGAAAAGGAACCTGGCGGGGAGGAGAGTGGATTCTCCGGGGAGGATATTGACTGGCTTACGGACTCCGACCCACGGGATTACTGGTTTACGCCTTACAAGATTCAAAGGATAAAAGAAGCCCATGACTACCTGGACAGCCTGCCCGAGATCGGGAAGGTGCTTTCCTTGGCTTCTTTCGTCCGGGTTGCCGAGCAGCTTAATGACGGGAAGGAATTTGACGGCCTGGAACTTGGAGTTTTGTACAAAAAAATGCCGGAAGAGCTGAAAGCCAACATGCTCGACCCATACGTTTCCATCGAGCACAACGAAGCCCGAATTTCCGTGCGAATTCTGGATTCGCTCAAGGAACTTCGACGGAAAGACCTCCTGGATAAGATTAAAACTGGTCTTACAACCAAGTGCGGCTTTTCGGAGAGCCAAGTATCGGTCGCCGGCATCATGGTGCTTTACAACAATATGCTCCAGAGTCTCTTCCGGTCACAAATCCTGACTTTGGGGATCGTCCTGGCCGGGATTGCCATACAACTGCTCATTCTGTTCCGGTCACTAAAACTGGCGATCATCTGCAGTGTCCCCAACCTGCTTGCTGTGAGCAGCATGCTTGGACTGATGGGCCTGCTGAACATTCCTCTGGATATGATGACTATCACCATTGCTGCCATTACCATGGGAATTGCGGTGGACAACAGCATCCATTACGTATACCGTTTTCAGGATGAGTTGCCCCGCTACCACGATTACCGGGAGACCATGCACGTATGCCATCGTAATGTGGGTAATGCAATACTCAACAGCGCCACGACCATCATTTTCGGGTTCTCCATCCTGGTGTTTTCCAATTTTATCCCTACTATTTATTTCGGAATTTTTACTGGAATGGCCATGCTGGTCGCAGTTCTGGCTATTCTGTTGTTATTACCAAAGCTAATTTTGATGTGGAGACCATTTTAACCCTACAACGTCATTTGTGAAATTTATCCCTAAATATAGTAGCTAATCCTTGTAAAGGGCACATTGTATTGATTAAAATTGAATAAGTTACGTTGTAGGGTTAAAATTGAATATTCTCAAACCATCTTAATTATGGTAAAAATGACCTCCTGCGGGATTCTTGAAACTGGCTTCTGAATGGCAGATATTTATTTGGGTTGTACCCTTAATACCCTGGATTTTAGAGATCGGATAGGGTAAATTAATAATTAGAAATAAGAAAGTTACATATTGACTCCATAACTTTCTCTGGGGTTTTTAAAAACGTTTTTTCCCAAGATGAGTTCATTAACTATAGGTAGGAGTAGCAATAAAAATACAATGGAGAAATCAATTAAGACGTGTGCAGTAAGCATCATTTTTTTAATGGGACTAGTGCTCTCTCCGGTCTGGGCTGGGCCAGCCACTGAAAGTCTCAGAGGCACTATTAACCAGGTCATCAAGGTCCTCAGTGACCCTTCTTTACAAGCGCCTGAGAAGAAAGGTGAACGGAGAACCATTCTCCGTGACCTGTTTGAGGCGCAGTTTGACGAGCAGGGAGTAGCGAGGAGGGCATTAGGTGCTCATTGGCAGGAGAGAACTAAAGAAGAACAACAGGAGTTTGTCAACCTTTTTAGTGACCTTCTGGAACGGACGTATTTTGAAAAAATCGATTCGTACCTAACAAAATCCGAAAATTTCTCCGAGGAAGATGTTCTTTATCTCAAAGAAACCGTGGGTGAGCGCTATACAGTGGTGGAGACCAAGGTTGTTATTGATAAAAATACCGAGATTCCGGTTCATTACCTCTTAAAAGGTAATGAGGGAAACTGGCTTGTATGTGATATCGCAATTGAAGGGGTTAGTATTGTTAAAAACTACCGGGCTCAGTTCAATGAAATACTCGCCCATTCCTCGTTTGATGATCTCCTTGCAAAATTGAAATCCAAACAGGAGCAGGCTTTGAATTAATCGCTCCCCCATTTTCTTAACCTTACCGTTTGATCAGGTCTTCCCGGTGCTGAAAATAGGCGTCTCTGACAGAAGCGTAAGGGTCAAGGGCAGCCCGCTTGAGTTCTTCATATTCCCCTAATTTCAAAGAAGTACGGTTAATTACCTCCAATATCATTGGCCCTATGGTATAGTAATAGGCATAATTGATGATAACGTAAACTGAAGGGACAATGGCAATGTCAACGAGATTTCCAATTCCGTCCCGGAGGCTTGTTGGGCCGGCAAAGGGTGCGTTAAGGTAAAATCCTGGTCCCTTGAAACAGCCCAGAGTTTGCCCGAAGTCTTCTTCCTGCATTTCCAGGTGGAAAAGGGATTTGGCCGGGTCAAAGAAGCCAGCAATTCCGAGAGTAGTGTTGGTGGCAAAGCGAGAAAATTCAGTAAATGCGCCTTTGGTGTTTCCCTGAAGTCCGCAGTTTAGCATTCTGACTGGTGCGTAGAGGTTAAGGAAGAAATTCTGGATGGAGATTCGGGCTCTTTTTGGTAAGAGCTTTCCATATCCTTTTGCTACTGGTTTAAGGAGGTAGAAATAGAGTTTATCATTGAAGTTAAAAAAGGGGCGATTGTAGGATTGAAGGGGATCAGGGATGGTTTCAATTGGCTCTGTTCCTTCCACAAACTGAGGTTCTTTGGTCTCTTCAGGGGTCATGCTGCCCTGGTTTTGGGCTACAAGAAAAGATTCTTTACAGTGAAAAGCCTGTGGTAGGGGACTTACTCTCGGTTTTTCACTAAAAGAATTGGCAGAACCGGTATCAGAGGCTGAAGAGTTTGAAGCAAATAAGCTAAGGACAAAAAAACATACTAACATTAGAACCATCTTTTTCATTTTCGCTCCTTGTCATTTCTTGTAATAAAACGTGTTGCAGGCCAAATCTCGCGTTATTACAAATTATAAAATATTAAAAAATTTTTCAAGTCTTTTTTTATTTTTTTAAAATATTGTTGACTAATCGGGGGAGTTTAACAAATAAATACAATTTACTTATTTTATTGTTTGACATTAAGATTTTTTTGTCTATTATAGACAAAATTTAGAATTAAGAGAACCACATAAGGACAAGACTATGATTGAAGTTGAAAATCTCACCAAATATTATGGACCCATCCGGGGAATAGAGGATTTAACCTTTAAAATACAAAAAGGTGATGTGGTTGGACTCCTGGGGCCAAATGGCTCGGGGAAGACAACCGCCATGAGAATCCTTACCTGTGTTTTCCCTCCTACCCGAGGAAAGGCCTTAGTTTATGGGTATGATGTGACCAAAAAACCCTTAGAGGTACAGCGACATGTTGGATATTTCCCGGAACGGGCTCCCCTCTATCCCGACGCGAGTGTTACCGAATACCTGAATTTCGTGGCTAAAGTCAAACGAATATCTGGGAAAAAAAGAAAAGAGAGCATTCATAAGGTGACGGAACTTTGTGGGATCGGGGAGGTGTCGGATCGCCTCGTGAGAAATCTTTCCAAAGGCTACCGGCAAAGGGTCTGCCTTGCTCAGGCACTGCTCAATGATCCTGAGGTTCTTATACTTGATGAACCTACCATTGGCCTTGACCCCCGGCAGGTTGTGGAAGTGAGGAAGCTTATAAAGAACCTTTCCCATGAAAGGACAGTGATTCTCTGCACCCATATTTTACCTGAAGTGAGTGAGACCTGTGAGCGGGTGATCATTATCCATAAGGGTAGATTAATCGCTATGGATACGCCTCAACAATTACAGGAAAAAATTCAGAAACACACCCAAACGTTGTTTCAATACTATGGTGAAAATGGAGACCTGACAAAAAAAATCCAGGAAATCCCTGGAGTTATCAAAGTTGAGGTCAAAGGGGCAACGTTCTCAGGTGCTCAGGCAATGGCAGTGTACTCGGAAAAAGGTGATGCGATCCTGAGAGAGCTTTCCAACTTCATCCATAAGCACGGTGGGCCGATCATGGAAATGAAAAAGATAAGTTTGACCTTAGAGGAAGTGTTTCTGGAACTTGTTACCGAAGAGGAGTTAGCGTAGATGGGTGTATATTATATCTTCCAGCGGGAAACAAAGTCATATTTTCAATCTTTTGTTGCGTACGTACTCATTGCAATCTTTCTTCTTCTGGCCGGATACTTCTTTTACTCTGATTTGATCATGTATGTATTATGGAGTTTTTCGAAAGTTGCCTTCAAAAAAATCTGGGAGTTCTATTTTAATGATGTCCGGTATGTACTTATGATTATCATTCCCCTATTAACCATGCGTCTTATTGCTGAGGAAAAAAAACTGGGAACCATTGAACTCCTCTGGACGTATCCTCTCCGGGATTGGGAAGTGTTAGCCGGGAAGTATCTGGCTTCATTATTGCTATTGTTCGTGATGCTGGGTCTTACTACTGTGTACCCAATCACGTTATATTTTTTATATGACATAGACATTACCCCCCTCTTTGCCGGCTACTTAGGGCTTTTTTTATTAGGCTCTTCGTTTATTGCCTGTGGTCTTTTAGCCTCTTCATTAACTGAGAATCAGATCGTAGCCGCTCTGGGTACCTACGGAATGTTATTGATGTTCTGGTTCCTTACCTGGAATGAAGCGGTCGCCAGCGAAAAGGTTATCAATATCCTTCTCAACCTTTCACTGTTTGACCGGCTCCTTCCTTTTACCCAAGGAGCAATCGATTTGAAAGACCTGGTTTTCTTTGTTAATTTCCACGCGTTTTTTATGCTTTTAACCATGTTTTCCCTCTCAGCGCGAAAGTGGCGAGGTATGAAATGAAAAAAGGTTCTCTCTCCCTCTCTCTTCTTTGGATTGGTATCGTCTTATTGATCACCGGAACTATTTTTACTTTTTTCGGTATTGCTTATACGACGTTGGCGATTGTGGCCATAATGGGAGGAGCCCTTGGGGTACTGGTCTATATTGTCATTAACTACGATGAAGTAAAAAATTTCTTAATCGAGTATTCTACCCGACAGTGGGCAAATATGACCATATTCATTGTGTTGTTGCTCGGTATTATTATTTTAGTCCAGACAATCGCCAACCGGCATAACCGCCGCTTTGACTTGACGCCTGAAGGAACCATGAGTTTGGCTCCAATAACTAAAAAGCTTTTGCAAGACGTTTCTTCTCCAGTTAAAGTCCTTGGATTTTACCGTCGGGAAGAAAGAGGAGAGATGGATAAACTCATGGAGCTTTACTTGTTAGCAAGCAAAAAATTCAGCTATGAACTCTATGATCTTGACCGAAATCCCGGATTGGCAAAGAAGTATGGTGTGTCTGCTTACGGTACCGCAGTGGTTTTGGTAAAAGACAAATTGAAAAAGGTTACCTATCCCACTGAGGAAAAGATTATTAATGCCATTCTCACTCTCACAAACCCGGAACAGAAGATTGTCTATTTCCTCACTGGTCAGGGAGAATACACTCTGGAAGGGTTAGAGGATGATACCAATAGCTATGGACTTCTCAAACAGGTGCTGGAAACGGAGAATTATCTGGTAAAGAATCTTCTTTTTGTTGGGGGGAAGCCGGTTCCTGAAGATGCAAGTTTGGTAATCGTTGGAGGTCCAAAGGCGAGCTTTTCCTCGGAGGATGTAAAAAGCCTGGATACCTATATTCGAAAAGGGGGGAGGGTAATCATTGCTGTTGACCCGGGATATGAAGATGGATTAAAGGGAATGCTCAAAGGATATGGGATAATTTTGGGAGAGGATATGGTCGTTGATCCTGAAGATTATCTCATCGAAAAAAACGCACTGGTTCCCATTGCGCCTTTTTACATCACCCATCCCATCACCGAAAATTTTTCTATCCCCACCGTTTTTCCCCTGGTTCGCTCAGTTACTCAAGGCACTGGCGAGATAAAGGGGGTAGAGGTAAAATCGCTTGCCCGGAGCGGGGATCAAAGTTGGGCAGAAACTAATGTAAAAGATGCAGAAGAAGGAAGGTTTGACTATGATCCACGGGTAGACCAAAAAGGTCCTATTACTGTGGCCCTGGTGGGACAAATAAGCGTTGAGAAGCTCAAGGAAGAACTGGAGGATAAGGGTGATGAAAAAACAGCAGAAGATAATAAAACAAAGGTTGGAAGAGTAGTTGTTTTTGGAGACTCCGACTTTTTATTAAACCATTATTTTGAATTGCTGGGGAACAAGGACCTTTTTATGAATACGGTCCACTGGATGACAGAAGATGAATCGCTGATCACCATTCGGAAAAAGAAACCTTCAGGCGAAGAAGCCAGCCCCGTGTATCTCTCGCCGCTTCATTCGCGGATGATTTTCATTGGCGTCGTTATTCTTCAGCCAATAATAGTAATAGCAATTGGTATTGTCGTGGCCTGGCGCAGGAGACAACGAGGGTGAAAGAAAAACATATTCTCTTTCTGGCCGCTATTCTTTTTGTATTAGTAGCTTACTATATGATTTTTGAATTTATTGCTCCCCCCAAGAAAACAGGAGAGGACATCGGTCTCCCTATTCTTTTACTCGATTATTATGATGTGAAAAAACTTGAGATCCGGACTTCTGACGGGAAAGAACTTCTTTGTGAACGAATCGAAGGACACTGGAATGTAATTAAAGGTCAAAAAACCGAAAAATGGGCGGATAAAATTGCTGATTTTGTGGCCAATTTCCTCAGAACCGTGGAAATTGATAAGATTCCGGTACAAGACGCCCAGTTGAGTATTTTTGGTCTCGAACATCCTTCCTATGAAATAACCGTAACCGATATTACTGATAAAACCTACCGGCTCTTGATTGGTGATACTACTCCAGTAAAAACCTCCATTTACGCAAAATTTGTTGATTCTCCCCATATCATCATTGTGGGAGCCCTGCTTAATTGGGAATTAACCAAAATATCCCCTCTGCTTTTATAGGGGTCACATCTTCATTTGTCATTTATTTTTTTGACCGTCTTTCCACCTCCCCCCTGAATCAAGGTATTTTTGCCCCCGCTTAACAGCCCCACTGTCTTGTCAATGATGTCAAGAAACTTGAGGTATTCATTCTCATTGTTGAAGACGTTTTTTTGTTTTTTCGCGAGAGAACGTGGTCAAAGTATCCGGGCCTTTTGTCAGGGAAATAATGACAAATGAAGATGTGACCCCTTTTTGCTCCCTTTTATTTGAAAGAAACTGCAAAAAATCTTTGCCAAAATCTAGCTTTGTTGCTATACTAAAACTGAATTTATGTTATCAACCTCCATGAGCGAAAAGGGGGTGGGAAAAGGCTAACCAATTAATAGATGATATACTTTTTTAACCTTTTTAAAAGGAGGACGGTATGCCAGAAAGCACTTATAAAGTTATTGACTTAGTAGGAACCAGTACCATTTCCTGGGAAGAAGCTGCTAAAAATGCAGTGGAAATTGCAGGGAAATCTCTTAGAGATCTCAGGGTTGCGGAGGTTGTAAAACTTGACCTCACAATCGAGGGGGGTAAGGTTATGTCCTACCGGGCAAGGGTTAACCTGTCGTTTAAGTATCACACGGAGGATTAATTTTCCTCAATAACGTAGGCCAAAAAGGTTTGAATCGTGATAGAGTGATAATGGTTATTTAGTAGTTACGTAAAGGGGTTAAAAGGGTTTTGTCCTTTGACCCCTTTTTTTCTTCTTTAACAATATCTTTTAGAGGTTTCCTGAATCACCATGCACGAACTTGGACTGATGCAGAATATTGTGGATACCGTTCAGGGCTATGTTAGGGAAAATAATGTCCAGCAGGTTGTAAAAGTGATATTAGAGATTGGAAAAATAAGCGGAGTAGTGCCCGAGGCCTTAGAGTTCTGTTTTAGTGTCTGCACCAAGGGCACGGTGCTTGAAGGGGCCCAGTTTGAGATCCAGAGGGTTGCTGCTCTTGGTCAGTGTAAAAAATGTGGTAAAACATTTGACCTTTTAGAAGATGACTTTTCCTGTCCTGATTGTGAGGGAGAAAACTGGGATCTGGTATCAGGAAGGGAACTCATTATTAAAGGGCTGGAGGTGATATAAATGTGTGAGACCTGTGGGTGCGGAGAACACGTTCTGTTTCACGACCATGACAATGGGAAGAAAACGGTCGCACTGGAAGAAAAAGTTTTGAGCAAAAATGACCGCTTAGCCGAAAGAAACCGGGGCATCTTTGAGGCAATGAAGGTGGTGGTGATCAATGTGGTGAGCTCTCCCGGAGCGGGGAAAACCACCTTACTGGAGCGAACCATTCGGGGACTGAAAGGGGAGATTGCCATCGGAGTGATCGAGGGAGATCAACAAACTAATCGAGATGCAAAAAGGATAGAAGCCACGGGCGTAAAGGTACATCAGATAAACACCATTGATGCCTGTCACTTAGATGCTCATATGGTTCGACATGCGTTAGACAATTTTGCATTACAAGAGTTAGACCTTTTATTCATCGAGAACGTGGGGAATCTTATTTGCCCCGGAGCCTTTGATCTTGGGGAAGACTTTAGGATAGTGGTGTTAAGTACGCCGGAGGGTGAGGATAAGCCATTAAAGTACCCGGGCATATTTATTGACTCCCAACTGGTGCTTATAAGCAAGGTAGACCTGTTAGCCGTACTTGAAGTTGACCTTAAGAAGTTTTTGTTTTTTGTGAAAAGGGTTAACCCGAATGCACAGTGTTTGTGTGTCTCCGCCAAGACTGGTGAGGGTATGACTGAATGGTATGACTGGCTGAGAGAAAGAGTAAAGGAAAAGAAAGGCAATTAAGCGCTAAATTATATATTTATGAAGAGCACTCTTTCCCTGTTGGACTGGGCAATTGTTACCATTTACTGCGTTTCTGTCGTTTTGATCGGCATTATCGCCGGGAGAAAAGAAAAGGATGCCGAAGATTACTTTCTCGCGGGCAGGCAAATGCCGTGGTGGGCAGTCATGGTTTCTATTTATGCCACCGCCCTTTCTGCTCTCACGTATATTGGGGTCCCGGGGGTTGCCTATTCCGGTGATTTTCACTACTTACAACTGGGGCTGGGTGACTTTTTGGGCCGAATTTTAATCGCCGTACTGCTTTTAACCGCCTACTACCGTGGGAAGGTGATGTCAGTTTATGAGCTCTTGGGCCAGCGCTTTGGACCATATAGCCACGCCATTGGTACGGGTTTTTTTATTATCACCCGGCTTCTGGCAAGTGGTGTCCGTCTGGCTGGCTGTGCGATTGCCCTCTCCGTAATTTTTTCTATTCCACTCCCGTTTGCCATAGGGATGATTGCTCTCTACGCCTTAACGTACACTCTGATTGGGGGCATTAAAGCGGTCATCTGGACGGATATGATGCAGCTTATTTTGCTTCTCCTGGCAGCGTTCATCGCCCTGGGAGTGGTTTTTGTTTCTCTCCCTCATGGTTGGTCTGATTTTGTCACCATTGGAAGCGTCAATGAAAAATTTAGAATTTTCCATATCTCCCTCAACCCCGGCTCGGAAGATTACTGGTTCAATTTCAGTAATCCAGACTCCCTGATTGCCGGCTTTTTGCTGGGGTGTCTTACTACCCTGGCAGTGCTGGGTACAGACCAGGATCTGGTACAAAGGATGCTTACCTGTAAAAAGGTTGAGGAGAGCCAGAAAGCCGTCTTTCTCACCGGCATCTTAAACTTTCCCATAACCCTGCTATTTCTGAGCATTGGGGCGGCGCTGTTTGTGTATTATCAGGTCTTTCCTGATACTGAGGTTTCCCGGCTCGTAATGGAAAATAAAACGGATTACATCTTTCCTCACTTCATTAAGACTGTTCTTGGGCCAGGGTTACGGGGGCTCCTGATTGCCGGGCTTCTGGCCGCCTCGAGTTCATCCATTGATTCGGCATTAAATGCGCTTGCTTCCTCGGCCTATGCGGATCTTTACCGGAAGTATGTCCATCTTCAAAAGGGTGAGCCCCATGCGGTGAAGGTTTCCCGGTGTTTTGTCGTTATCTTTGCTTTCATGCTGGTGGTGATTGCGCTCTTTTTCTGTAAAGCCGAATCAATTCTCTGGCTGGGGTTTCGGATTTTTGGGTACACGTATGGTGCTTTACTGGGAATTTTTCTGCTGGCAGTGCTCACCAAACAACGCGGCAGTGACCGGGCAAATGTCCTGGCGATGGTTAGCAGTGTGCTGGTTGTTATTTTTCTCACTGCTGAATCAATTGGTCCGTTTACAGAGCTGAGGGGGATAGTGCTCAGACCTTTTGGAATCAGCGCCTTTGCCTGGCCCTGGGCAATTATGATTGGTATGGTCTGGACATTTTGTGCAGGGGTGATTTTTCCGACGAGGCCCCAAAAGGCAGATTCTTCGCTTCGCTCAGAATGACGGTAGGGGGATCGGAATGACGGTAATAGTCTCGGAATGACAGACAAAAAAGGAATCAGAATAAAATGTGAAGGTCTTGAAAAGGGTGGGTTAACGGCCTATCTTCCACCTCGCGGTTGTACTGGCTCAGCGTCAGGTTCACGGGTCACAAAGATGCCCCGGCGGATGGCATCTTCATCATCGTCCTCCATCTCACCGTACCAGTTTGCTTCCCGGCCAAACCACCTGCCCGTTGCTCCGGTAAAGATTAAATAAAAGTTCCGGTAGTTCCGGTTTCCGAGGGCTGGGTCAATTGCGGAGACAAAGTAAAGAAGACCCGGCTTTGGGCTGGGAACATAGGTAGGGTCATCATTCACTTCATTGAAGTAGGAAGCGCCATTAAATGGGTTTTTCTGGATTTTTTCCGGTGGCACCAGCATCTCCACCCCGTTGTAATTATCGTCTCCAGTGTACCGGTTGATGAGCGGATCACTGCGAAAACCAACTCCGCCCCGGTCAATGGTCTCCATAAAGAAATCTTTAATGGTATAGGTGCTGGTTTCCCGCTGGGCTTCAGCTTGGTTCTGGGCCCACTGGGTCATGTAGCTGGCAATCTCCGAGCCATACTGACGAACCATACTGAATTTGGCTTCATGGGTAGCCCGGATTGCCCGGGGAAGCACCACAGACAATACGACTCCAAATATGGCGATCACAAGCACAAATTCGAGTAAGGTAAAGCCCTCCTTAGACGAGCTTAATTTATAATTTGCCTCATCATTTCGCAGAATATGGAAATTTATGTGCATAGCTTTTGTCGTGACTGCCTTTGCTCCTTTTAATGAGGCAAAGGCAGTAATTTAACTATCGGGATCGGACTAAAAACATCCCGTTTCGCAATCCTGCGAGAATAGTTGGATCTTGACCTGCATAATAAGTAGTTGTAACCGCTAAGCCAGTAGTGGTACTATCTGTTCCCTGAAACAGAAAAGCAAAATAATGCCAATTACCACCAGCACCTCCCTCATCAATTTGACAGCAAGCAATAGCGCCTGGTGTTAAAGATCCAGCGCCCGGGTCATTTCCTTGGGTAAAATAGCTCGCCCCATTAAAAGGATTCCTCGGGTGTTTTTCGGGAGTGACGATACCAGCAACTGTAATCTCAGGTGCTAAAGTTCGTCCAATTGGTGTTTCTGGTGCTGTAACTTTCCAGGCGTAGGCCGCGCCAACCCAGTTTCCAGCCGGAGCAGGAACCCATTGCTGGCCTGATGCCGCAGCACCTGTACCGCCCGCTAAGGTATAGAAATAGTTTAAAGCTGTGCTGGTAGCAGATTCCGGTTGTGCGGCTAACTGACCTTCCGCCCATTCATGCCCAAATGATGCTAATTCAGATGCAGCCTGTCTCACCAACCCATACTTGGTATCAATATTTGCCCGCCAGGCCCGGGGGACAATTACCGCCAGCATCAGGCCGATGATGACCACCACCAACAATAATTCGATCAATGTAAAACCCTGATTTTTCTTTAGATGTTTCATCTCTAACCTCCTTTTCTAAAGTTCTGAAAAACTATTTTTCTCATATATTAAAAAAATCCAACGATTTTAATTACTATCGAAAAGTTCTTTAACCGTTCACCCCCTTCTCATTTTTTTGTAAATGTTACAATTTTGTAAATGTTACAATGTTAATTGCTTATTGAAAAATGCAAATTGATCATTACCTTACTGCATCCTCCTCTTCCACTGGAAGAGATCCTCTTCCCGGCCGCCATATTCTTCATCATCATACAGCCGGGCAACAAAAACCCCTCTTCTGATCTTATCATCGTTATCATGACGCATGCTCCCGTGCCAGCGATTCCCTTCCTTATCAGTACCGGTTGAGGTAAAGAGCAGGTAAAAATTAAGATATTCGGTATCCATAGGATCAGGCCGGGCTGCTAAATACAATAAACCTGCTTTTTTACTGGGACCCTCAGTATCATCGTTTGCCCGGTTGAAATAGCTGGCTTCATTGAAAGGATTCCGGGGCATTTTCTCAGGGGGAACTAAGGTCTCCACTCCATTATAGTCATCGTTTCCAGTATATTTGTCAACCAATTTCTTACTGGGAAATCCGATATCACCTTCGGGTATATCATCATAGAGAAAATCCCTGAAAGTATAATTCATTGTTTCCCGCTGGGCGCTGGTCTGATGTTCTGCCCAGGTCATAGTGTAGCCGGCCATCTCGGAACCATACTGCCGCACGAGGCTAAACT
>JAZDOO010000018.1:0-2723 GCA_043798555.1 Pseudomonadota bacterium
CCCCAAAACCTTGCTTACAAATACTCCGTCCACTTCAGATTTGAAATCTCCACTTCTCGCTACCGTTCCAATTATATCGCTGCATCCACTTTTCACTGCCGCCACCGCTTGGTTATAGAGGGTCACACCTGAGCCTGCGGGGACAATGTAATCCCCTGTCTTAAAACTCCTGGCATTACGCAAAGGGAAACGAAAAAGTCCCTTAAGATAAACACTGATCTCCTCCGTGACCCCCGTCTCGGAAGAGCTTGCTGCAATGCCAAAAAAGTTCTGATAAGCCAAATTTCTATTACTTGCCAAGGTTTTTGTTGTACCAGAGAGTTTGCTGAAAGGGTAGGCATAGCCATCAGCAGTCGAAGTACCAAACCCCCTGAGTTTATTGACTTGGTCGAGAAAGAGTAAATCCCCCTCATCAATTTCAATATTCCCGTGAACTTTAGTGCTTCCCTGAAGATCAAATGTTTCCCTCCAACTTTCATTTCTTATTCTCCGGTCGTAATCACCCACATTTCACATCCTATCTCGCTGTGATAGAAGCTCCTGACAATTTGGTCATGAGCATGAAATCAACATGAGTTGCTGAAGCTTGTTTCCGGACAGCTCTTCCGACCCTGCATCCAGTGAACTCTGTATCTGCTAGGGTATTAACAGTAAACGTAGTCCCTGAAGGAGAGACACCGGAAGCACCGATAGTACAGGCTGCAACACAAGCCCCCGGATAAACATGTTTACTCGTAGCGCTGGTTCCTAACTTAATCTGGCCCCTGAAAATTCCGGATTGTGCTACAGGAATATCCTCAGTTGTTCCTGATACACTTCCTTTTATCGAAATCCCTGCCAAGTTATTTTCGAAAGCAGCAGGAGTAGTCCCTGAAATCATAATTGCAGGGTAACCATATCCATCCGCTGTCATCCCTCCTATAACTTGATTATCCTGGGCAAGAAACACCAACTCGCCTTTCTTGATTACGGTTTTTCCATGAACCCTCACATAAATCTCGTTTGTTTCACCCCTCAAATATTCTATTCTCGGATCAGGCATTTTCTAATTCCTCCTTCTTATATTTTATTTCTGCCACTCTTACCTGCCAGTGGCTTCTTTCATTCCAGCAACGGCCTTATCTGTCTTTTTAGTGATCTCGTCGGCACTCTCATTGGTATCAATCACATATTCATCCCCAGCACCTTTAACCACCTTCTGGCCTTTCAAGAAAATATCTTTCCTGTCTGTCATGGCCTCGATAATGTCCTTGTCTTCCATGGTCATAAGAGCTGTCTTGAATACCGGGGTGATAATGTCCTTGGGGACTTTGAGTTCGGCCATTTTCTCAACAATAAAGGCCTCTTTCTTGGCACCCTTTTCCTTGGTCTCATACTCGTCGACCTTCGTTTTCAGAATGTCCCGTTCCTTGGTCACGGCTTCCAGCTGACTCTTCAGAGTATCTCGCTCCTTGGTCACAGCTTCCAGGGAAGTTTTCAGGGTCTTGTTGTCGTTCTCCAAGGTAACCACCTTATCTGTCCCTTTGATAGAAGCCTCAATCATCTTGATAATATCAGGCCGTTCCTTACTAAGATCCTCCAATGTCAATTTTCCAAATTCCATTTCATCATCCTCCTTGTCTTTTTTGGTTTCTAGGACGGCAACCTTCTTGCCTGCCAAAATATCATTAATCATGCTTTCAAGATCATCCAGTACGGCGGTGATCTCCGTCTTCTTGCCTTTCATGTCCTTGGTCTTGTCTTTTAAAATACCTTCAATAGCATCCCAAGCCTTCCACTGAAGATCACCGACCTTTCTACTAATCGCCTGCTCCTTGATCTTATCAGCCAAAAGCCCTTCCCCAATATCCCTTACAAGCTGATAAGACATATCTTCTTGGGCTTTCTCCTGGGTCTCCGCTAAAATCTGGTCAACAATTTCCTCCACATTAATTTCCATATTCCCCCCATGACTTTCAAAAAGGTTTGAGGTTGTGGCCGCGCTGGCCACCAAATCGATACTTTTCAGCACATCAATATCTACCACATGCTCTTTACCTGCATGGTCCTTGAAAATCTTGACCCTGGAGTTAATACTGTTTCCAATTCCTGGCGGTTTCATTATAGCTACGTCCCTAACCAGTTCCCAGAAGGCAGGTCGAATCCTAAGATCGGCAAATACCTTATCCACTCCCTCTTGCCGGGGAGCAGTGTAAACCCCTGCCCAATCCCGGATATCCCTTACTCCATCACGATCCTTTTGTTCAGATTTAGAAGGATGGTTAATAAAAAACTTGGCGCCTTCTGTCAATAAAGCCAATCTGGAAATAGCAGCATTTTCATAATCATATCCATTTTTACTATGGCGTGTCCCAAAGACACATACACCTTTAATAGTATGACCAGTTTCGTCAATCTGGGCTTCCTGGACATCTTTAAAGGGGCTTTCGTCCCAAGAGTCCACCAAATCCCTGTAATGATGTAAAAGTTTTATTACCACTTTCATTTTCCTTCCTCCAAATGGTGTACAACAAACCCTATCCCCTCTGTTAAATGTTCATCCTCGGTCATCTTACCACCTGTTGCTGCTGCCCCTTGCAGATAGGCCTTCTGTTTTGCTTTCCCTGAAGCAGCATCATCTCCATCGGGGTAAACATAACACTTTCCAGAATTTCCCCACTTCCAACCTGACATTTTTCCTTCTGTGCAGCTTTTCACTGGCATTCCATAATCTCCATTCTTGT
>JAZDOO010000039.1:0-7779 GCA_043798555.1 Pseudomonadota bacterium
TACCAGTGACGTGGTCTAAGGTGGGTAGCACCATAGTCTGCTTCACAAATGATTCTATATCGTTAGGGAGGGGTTTGAGGAAAAGGTCTTGAACAACGGTCAGGAGTTTATGAAGATGATCAGTATTCACACCGAGGGTAACATCTATGTCCCGGGTAAGGCGGGGTTCGCCGTAAAGCAAAACTGCTTGCCCTCCGATGATCATGTAAGGTATCTTATTCCTTCCGAGGCTTGCTCCTATCCGGGAGAGAATTTCTTCAAACATGAATTCAGCACCTTTGCAATCCTTATATCTACCTCTATTCCTTCCAAGGGGTCTTTAGGAGGCAGTACGCCAAGATTTGTCCCTTCATTCCACAGAGAACCAAAAAGTTTTATGGCCTGTGCAAAGGAAAGTCCTTGAACCTTAACAAATTCATCGTCAAAATTTTTTAGGAAATCAGAATTTTTTATCATTTTCGTAATTCATCATTTTAACCAATAAAAATTGGGCTTTGAAGTTCTTTCTAATTTTTATAATAATTTAAGGAAGTTGTCAACTATTAACTACTTTAACCGCTCACCCAGGGTGACAGAAACAGACTTTTTCAAACCAGGTCCCTAAGTACAAATAGTATTTTAACCTTGACCCACACTACCATCCTTCAAACGCTTAACAATCTCCTTCACCACCCCTTCCACATCCTTCTCCGGCACCCGACACGATCCTGCTCCCTCATGCCCTCCTCCCCCATAGTGAGAAAGAAGTCTTCCCACATTTACCGAGGAGGTTTTATTGAATATATTCTTTCCCACCGAAATTCCGGTTCGGCCCGGTTGATGAAAATCCTTAAATATTTTTATTGAGACATTAGCCTCAGGGAAAAGCGAATACACCAGAAAGCGATTTGCCTTACCTTTAAAGTCCACGCCCCGGAAGTCAGTAATGACCACATTGTCATCCTGGCGGGAATTCCCGGTTACCAGAGTATGATACACTTCAAAGTCATCTAAAACGTGCTGACAACGCTTCTTTACTTCCGGATTTTCCAGGACCGAAGCAAAGGGCTGATCCCTGAGCTGGTGAATCAATTCCACCCAATACGATTCGTCGGTTTTTATCGTTGGGTCAATGGTGAATGAGAGTAACACATATCGTTCGGGCCGGAGAATATCGGACATGGTGAGATTTCCGGAATCAATCCGGTCAGCCTCGGCTACTATTTCTTCATAGTGTTGGAGCGACGTTTTGGGAGAATAATATTCAAAAACCACCCGGGCAGCACTGGGGGCCAATCGAAAAAGTCCCCGAAAGGGATTCGAAATCTGGCTGGTAAAATGATGATCAAACCAGAGATAGCAATTGGTGTGAGAAGGAAGG
Source organism: Pseudomonadota bacterium (assembly GCA_043798555.1). Taxonomy (GTDB): domain Bacteria; phylum Desulfobacterota; class WTBG01; order JAGOGO01; family JAGOGO01; genus JAZDOO01. Next base: position 1,361 of record JAZDOO010000039.1, read on the forward strand.
TTGGCAATAATATCCTCGGGGGTAACCTCGACCTCTCCATCCTGCATTGATTTTGGCTCCACAAAAAGGATACGATCAATAGCCTCCTGGGAAGTGATCAGAACACCACACACAATCCCATCAAAGTCAGCGCGTGTGATTAGCCGCATCATCGAACCTCAAGGTAAAAGAAATCAAACGGTAAGTATCAGTATTTTGATTGAATTACAATAAACTGTCAATTTTATTTTAACGATGCTTTAAGGAATTACTTGATACCATGCAGGAATTCTTGGTGGATAAGCCAGTACTCTTTTATGGAGTCACCGTAGCCGGAGCGGCATGCCTCTTAAACCTCAATCGTTTTTGTCCTTTCGGGAGCTAAAGAAAGAGTGCTGCCTTTAAACAAAAAGAAAAGGCAGCACTCGGTTTAAGAAATGGAGGGCGGATATCCTTATTCGATAATTGCCAAAACCTGGTCACTTTCCACTGATTGACCAGGGGAGGCTTTAATTTCCTTGACTGTCCCATTGGTAGGAGCGCCAATGGGTATCTCCATCTTCATTGCCTCTAAGATGAACATCTCATCATCTTCATTTACTGTTTGACCGACTTCAACTTTTACCGAGAGAAGTTTCCCTACCATAGGAGCTTTGACTTCAGTACTCACTGTAATTTCCTCCTTTTCTATAAGTCATAATTAGAAGTTCTGTTTTTCGACTAACTGGTTAGCAACAAACTCCGCAATATCCAATACCTTAACCTTTTCTTCAACATTTTTGGCTTTAAGCCCATCCTCAAACATGGTCATACAGAAGGGGCACGCAGTAGCAATAAGATCAGGGCGTTTTGAGAGGGCTTCTTCAGTGCGCACTTCATTGATTTTCTTCCCTCTCGCCTCTTCCATCCACATTCTTCCCCCTCCGGCTCCACAGCAAAAGCTCATCCGGCGGATTCTTTCCATCTCCACCAGCTTAGCGTTAGGGATGGCACCAAGGATTTCACGCGGAGGTTCATAAATATCATTATACCTACCCAAAAAACAGGAATCATGCAAAGCAATCGTTTTCGCCAGTTCCCCGGTTAATTTCAACCGTCCGGCTTTAATGAGGTCCCGAATCAATTCGGTGTGGTGAATCACTTCAAACGTTCCCCCAAACTGGGGATACTCTTTCTTAAGGGTATTATACCCGTGGGGGCACGTGGCTAAAATCTTTTTCACATTGTATTGGTTGAAGATTTCGATATTCTCCTGGACCATCATCTGGTAAAGATATTCATTTCCAATTCGCCGGGCTGAATCACCACAGCATTTCTCCTCCGTGCCCAAAATGCCAAAATTAATCCCTGCAGCTTGAAGAATTTTTACCACCGCAGTAGATACCTTCTTGTAACGGTCATCAAAGGAACCAGCACAGCCCACATAGTAAAGAAGATCAACATCACTGTCCTCGGAAAGGATTTTCACCCCCAGGTCTTTAGCCCAGTCAGCCCGGGTTGCCATGCCCAGCCCCCAGGGATTGCTGTTATTTTCCATATTCCGAAAAACAACCTGCACCTCAGAAGGGAAGTTACTCTCCATTAACACCAGGTACCGCCGCATGTCATCAAGCTTATCCACATGCTCAATCGCTACCGGGCACACCTCCATACACGCCATACAGTTCGTACAATCCCAGATTTCATCGTGAGTAACTACTGTCCCCACCATCACCGGCTGTTCTCCTTCACCCCCCTCGGAATTACCCGCTCCGGGGTTACTGAGGAGTTCCTTTCCCGTGGTAAGGAGATGTTCCTTTAAGTGCAGAATCACATCTCGGGGACTAAGGGGCTTATCGGTATTGTATGCCGGGCAATTTGCCGTACACTGTCCGCATTCGGTACAGGCATAAAGATCGAGAAGGTGTTTCCAGGAGAAATCGGTGAGCTTTGAGACCCCGAAACTTTCAGCCTCTTCAAAATTTTCAATGGGCTGAAGGCTACCTTTGGGTCTGATGGAATGAAAGTAGAGGTTGGGATGAGACGCCAGGATATGGAGATGCTTGGAGTAGAGAATATAGATACCGAATCCAAACACCACCATGAGATGAAGGAACCAGAAGACATAAAAAAGGGCATGGACATTTGCCTTAAGCCCCATATTTATAAAGACTCCTGAGAACGCCATCCCCACAAAGGCCCAGTCGGCAAAAGGCTTATCTTCCGCCAGCAGCCGGAACCCTTCGACACAATAATTGAGGATCATCAGGGAAAAAACCACCAGCAAGATAACCCCGGCCTCCAAAGAGGGTTTTAGCCTCGCTGGCCGGATGATATACCGCCGTAGTGCCGCCCAGAGTATCGAAACCATGACCACCAGCCCGGCAACATCGAGTAACAGAAAGAAACAATTGTTGAAGGATGACCCGAAAAGGGAGGGGGACAATTTCCCATAAAATCCTTCGGCAATGTGAAATCCATAGCTCACCACAAAGAAGGAAAACCCATAAAAGAGAAGCGCATGTCCGATACCCGAGAGGTCGCTTTGGGTAACGTTCTTTAGGGCACAGCGCTGGGTAAGCACCTGGCCAAGAGCAAATTTCCACCGCTCACCGGGTTGGTCAGACCGGTCTTCAGTTTTCCCTAATTTAAGGAGACTGATCAGGTACTTGGCCCTCACACTAAAAGCATATATAGTGATGCCGATGAGCAATAAAAGGAAAAGTTTCCCTGCGATTGGTAACATGCGTTTCTTCCCTCTTCGTTCTTAGAATGTAAGGTTCATATCGGAACAGGTTGAAGGTTGAAGGTTGAAGGCTTTTTAACCTAAATCCTCATCCCTCATCTCTCGTCACTCGCCACTTAATTCTCCATTGTCTTCTTTATTTCGGCGGTTAATGCCGGCACTATTTTAAAGAGGTCACCCACAATGCCGTAGTCTGCCACTTTAAAGATGGGTGCCTCAGGGTCTTTATTAATTGCCACAATGCATTTGGAGGTTCTCATTCCGGCAAGATGCTGAATAGCCCCGGAAATACCACAGGCAATATAGAGTTTGGGAGAGACTACCTTACCGGTCTGGCCTACCTGATCACTATGGGGGCGCCACCCTTCATCAACTGCGGAACGGGATGCTCCCACTGCCCCTCCTAACAGTTCCGCCAGTTCTTCAATGACCTTGAAGTTTTCCGGCCCTTTTATCCCCCGTCCCCCAGAAACAATAATATCAGCTTCGGTCACATCGAGTCTCCCGCTGGCTTTAGCAGCAATCTCTTTGAGAATACTCCGGAAATCACCATCCGCAAGGGTAAGATCATATTTTTCCACCGTGGCAGTCTTGGCGGTGTCAGGTTCATCAAAGGGAAAAACCTTCTGCCTTAAAGAAATGACCGCCGGCTTGCCATTGAATTTAACCGTGATATAAGCTTTCCCGGCATAAATCGGCCGCTTGATCTGAATCATCCCGTCCTGACTCATCCATTGGGTACAATCAGCAGTGATGGGAGCATCGAGGGCGGCTGAAGTAAAAGCCCCGATATCCTTGCCCTGGAACGTAGCCGTCATCAGAACGATGGCCGGATCATGCTTGCTAACTACTTCTGAAAAGGCTTTCCCATAAGCGTCCACCGTAAAATCTTTCAACTTTTCATTGTCCACCACCACCACTTTATCAGCTCCGTAGTGCCCTAAGTCTTGGGCACTACTCCCGATGCCAGACCCGATCGCTACTGCTATTGCCTGACCTCCGAGTACCTGAGCCATTTTCTTTCCTTGGCAAATAGCCTCATAGGCTGCAGTTCGAAACTTTCCGCCTGTTTGTTCCGCATAGATCAATACATTATTCGCCATGTGAACCTCCACATTGTAAACCGTTCTATTATTAAAGAAACCTATATGCCTTACAAAGACACAAGGGAAAATAGAAATGTCACCCTGAACTTGTTTCAGGGCCTAAATAGATGCTGAAATCAATTCAGCATGACAGTTTAAAAGGCATTTAAAAGTGGAATTATTATATAAGCTTGGCTTCATTTTTAAGTAACGTTACCAGTTCAGGTACCGCCTCGACTCCTTCTCCGACAATTCTTCCCGGAGGGCGGTCCGGTGGGTATTCCATCTTCACGATCTCTATTTTGGGTGCATCCAGCTTCGCTTCTTTTTGATCAAGAGGTTTTTTCTTGGCTTTCATAATATCCATCAGTTTCGGGTAACGAGGTTCATTCAGCCCCTTTTCCGCAGTAAAAGCAGCCGGCAAGGTTACTTCCAGAATCTCCTTGCCCGCATCGCTTTCCCGTTCCACGGTTGCCTTCCCACCGGCTACATCTATTTTTGTGATCCTGGTAACAATAGGAATATTTAATAATTTCGCCACTTGAACGCCTACCGAAGCGTCGTCATAATCAATGGCCTGCTTGCCAAAGAGCAGGAGGTCAAACGGCATCTCTTTAAGGGCAGCAGCAAGGGCTTTGGCTACCGCTATCGTATCGCAATTTCCCGAGGTGTCATTCAAATGAACTCCTTTGTCCGCCCCCATTGCATACGCCTTCCTCATGATCGCCTGCGCATCAGTGGTCCCAAGGGAAAGGATGGTGATCTCTCCTTTTCCCAGTCGTTCCTTAATCCGAAGCGCTTCCTCAACGGCAAATTCATCGAAAGGATTAATAATAAATTCCACCCCGGTGGGGTCGATCGTCTTACCGTCTCCCCCGATTTTAATTTTTGTCTCCGTATCCGGTACTCGTTTTAAACAAACAACAATATTCATGCGTGCCTCCTTCTGGAAACCTTGGGTTAATGATTACCTGCCAAGCACATTGCGACAAATAATGATTTTCTGAATATTCGAGGTTCCCTCCACCACCTGTAATGATTTTGCATCTCGGTAATAGCGCTCCACCGGATATTCACTTGAGTATCCATAGCTACCGAATATTTTCATTGCGGTGTTGGCAGCTTTCACTGCTGTCTCCGCAGCATAGTACTTAGCAACCGACGTGGAAAGGGTATTCCGGCGCCCTTGATCCTTCTCATAGGCACATCTCAGCACCAATAAACGAGCGGCATCGTAGTCCACATACATCTCCGCAATCTGTTCCTGAATCATTTGGAAATCAGCAATTGGCTGTCCAAACTGGGTCCTCTCCAAGGCATATTTTATGGATTCCTCATGGCAGGCCCTTGCAATCCCCACTCCCCGAGCAGCACACCCTAAACGAGTGTTATCAAGCTGCCACATACAAATTTTGAAGCCATCCCCTTTTGCTCCCAGCAAAGCATCCTTGGGAATTTTAGCCTCTTCAAAGCTTATTTCTCCGGTTGGAGCACAGTGAAGCCCGAGCTTGGTTTCAATGGGCGCAGTCTTTACCCCGGGGGTATTTTTCAATTCTACTAAGAAACATGAAATCCCCCTATGCTTCTTTGCCTTGTCGGTATAGGCGTACACGAGCGCTACATCAGCGACCTGAGCATTGGAAATCCACATCTTCTGGCCATTCAGGATATACCCATCATCCGTTTCCGTAGCGGTGGTGCTCATCCCTGCTACGTCAGAGCCTGAATTCGGCTCGGTAATGGCAAAAGCCCCCAGCATGTCCGCATTAACCAGGGCCGGGAGGTATTTTTCTTTTTGTTCTTCCGTGCCAAATTCAAGAATAGTGAACGCCGGTCCCCACGCTTGCATATTAAACGGCAGACTCCAGGAAGCACTGACCCGGGCGATCTCCTCAGTGAGAAGGGCAGCACAGAGGTGACCACTTTCGTTCCCCCCGTATTTCTCGGGGATAACGCAGCCAAAGAAACCTAATTCCGCCATCTTCTTACAAATTTCAGGACGAAAGCGATGCTCCTTTTCATCTATTTCCTGAGTTGGCTTGATTTCTTTTTCAGCGAAATCCTTTGCTACCTCCATCATGGTTTTTTGTTCTTCGGTCAGGTCGAAGTTCATTTTCTAACTCCTTTCTTATGGGTGAAAATTGATGGGTATCATTAGCGGGATAGCAACAAATTAAATGATTTTTACTGATTCTATCTCCTTATGTCAACTAAAAATTTTAAATTTTGAATGATGATTCATTCATTACCATGGGCGCAACCCATCTCCCGGGAATGATCGTTTCGACTGGCTAATTTCTTGATTTTCTTCAGAATATTTGTTTGCATTTTTTTTTGCAAAAAAGGCATTTGGCTGATATATTGACAAAGGTATTTAAATCATTTATAGAAGTTTGTATAGAGAAGAAAACTTGCGCCTGTAGCTCAGTTGGATAGAGCAACGGACTTCTAATCCGTAGGTCGCCAGTTCGAATCTGGCCAGGCGTGTATATAGGTGTGGTGAGTGTAGCTCAGGTGGTTAGAGCACTGGGTTGTGGCCCCAGAGGCCGAGGGTTCGAGTCCCTTCACTCACCCTTTAGCGCCCGTAGCTCAGTTGGATAGAGCGTCGGACTTCGAATCCGCAGGTCGCC
>JAZDOO010000050.1:0-14967 GCA_043798555.1 Pseudomonadota bacterium
GCTATACCCCTCTTCTTTTTAACTATATCACTTCTTTTCGTTATTGACTGATAAAAGTTTATTTCGTTTTTAATTTTATCTACTTATAAGAATAAATCAATATAATTATTTAATTCTATCTTACAACATATTAAATTTCAATAAAAAAGTTATATTTTTACAATACCTCCCGCCAGAGGAGGGAATCTTTCAAAATCACGAGAAAGAGTAACCTGCCCCCTGTTTTAAGTAGCTAATATCAATTCAAGACGCTTAGTTGCTGAAATAGGGAATTTTAAAAGCAGGTCCCTGCGATGGGCTTCTGTTTTTTTCAATAGTTCCCTGGTTTCATCGATTGTATGGGAAACAATTTCAATAACATCACCGGCAATATCCCCGGGAACATATTTTTCGCCACAGTTGGGACATATCATGGCAAGAATGCCCGACATGGTAGCATGTATGCCTTTCCTCTCAAACTCAATAGTAATTTCCTGCAATTCAGTTTTTGTTCTACATTTTGAACAGATACTTATTAAGCCTTTCATTTCTTTTTCCTCCTCCATTTTCCCTTCGATTTTTTGCGCCCTTAAATCAAAATTGAGCAAGGAAAGATAAGTCGGGCTTGGTAATAACTTCGGCTAAAACTCAGAATAAAATCCGAATTTCCAGTTTCAAGTATCAAGTTTCGAGTTCCTGGTAAATGATTGGAGCAATGTCAAAGTCAGAAATCATTAATACCAACGCCGATAAGTCTTTAGTCTGTCTCCCTCCAGAGCAGTGGGCGGACAAAGTCCCTGTTGTTAGAAAAACCCATATCATTTAACTGGCCTTTAAAATCTCGGTAGGTAATAGATCCGCCGTTTAAAGGACTGCTGAAATTATTTGTTATGATACCCCCTCCACCGATATTTATTGAACTCCCGATGGCTGTATTTTCTCCAGCGTAAATCAAACCATAAAACGGATTTCCCGAGGCTCCCAGATACCTTCCTATGCTGAGATCGCCGCCGGCTGCTATAAACAGGGGATTATTGCTCACCGGAGCGAGGAGATCATTACCTATAGTAACATTCTGAGAAATGATTATTTTCCCCCTTCCATTTATATCCTGGGCAACATTCAGCGATCCATTCTTAATATAAAGTGCCTTTTCTCGGGGTGTTGTGGGAATCCCTGCCATTAAAGGCGCTCCTGTTACATTGTTTATTGTAACCCCACCATTAACATAACAATAATCATTAATATTTAATCCCCCATCGGCAATCTCTTTATTAATGGTAAAGATACCATCCCGCACAAAAAGACCGCCTCCCGTGGCAATGGCTATACCATGGATTCCTGGAGAAGTTTCGTTTACAATTATGTCACTTCCTCCACTCCCACAACCGGAACAGATCCAGTTATAAGAATTCTGGTCCCACATATAGACCGATCCGGTCACATAAAGTTGTCCATTAATATTTACCTGATTGAAGAAATAAGCATTCCCGTTTATTACCATGTTCCCATTAATAGTGGTTCTCCCTGAATAAAATATAAAAAAATATTGGTGGCGTCTCCCCAATATAGCATTTCCATTAATCTTTATGTTCCCTGAAAAGATTGTGTTACCATAAAATTGTACTGTAGGGGTATTGATAAAATTGGTGTTGGAAAATGATTGTTGGCTCTGAAATGGACTAGGAGAAAGACTCGGACTTCCATTCGTAGCATAACTGGCACTGTTAAGATTATTCAATTGTGGAATCAAAGTATTATTCCAATAATTCTCATACACCTCAATCCGCTCTACCACTATTTTATCACCAGCAGCCCAACCATCCCCAGGAGAATTCTCCGTCGTTATGGTGTTGGTGGCAATATTAAATCCCGTTATCTTTCTAAAAAATATCCCACTCGTCACACGTGTCGCCAGTGTCTTGTTCTGAAGTAAGGCACCTACCTCAAGTTTTGCTTCACCAGTATCGTTATTATAAAGTACTGTTGTTGATGTTGGCGTCCCGTTAATTTTTGCTTCAAATCCGACCCAAGTGCCGGTCTGAGGGTTTCTCGTGTGCCACAGTTCCGGCAAAGGTATTTCCTTTGGTAGAAACCACGGAGCGCTCTCATAATTCCCGGTGATTTTATCAGCAGTCAAAAGTCCTGAACCAGTAATCGGATCTTTTGCATAGACGTAGCCTTTTTGGTTAGCTCCGCTTACTGTAAAGCTTCCGCTACTAAACCCCATATCTTCATGAGAATAGAGTCCATAGTCAAAAGCTGATCCTAACTCCACTTCTATAATTCGCTTCGGGTTGTTTAGATTCGGAGAGCCAACTTTTATCTTGCTTTGTATTTGTCCGTCATTTCTAATCTGGACAGTGTACGCTTGAGCGGTATCACCTAAGTTTCCACTCCATTCGTAGTAAATCAGGCTGCCGTCGGTTACCCGTGTCCCCCCGTTCCCCCATTTATTATCAGTCCAATTTTGCCAATTCCAATCCTGAGAGAGAAACCAAAGCGCCTGCTGGATACCAGCCTCAGCTAAATAGGCGGCTTGGTCTGAATCTATCTGATTTTGTATGACCCCCTCTTCGTCACTGGTAAAAAATGAAAACGTAAACCATGAGATGCTGAGGAGCATCAAAAAGAGGAGGGAAGTGATCAGGGCTATGCCTTTTTCCTTTTTTTGAAAAGAATTTGGAAGCATACTCTTTAGTCCGCTACTGTTGATGTTCTTAAACAAAGCAAGCGTTTTCCAAAATTCTCAAGAAGTTCGTCTCAGGCAGAGGTGTTTATTTTATCTTTCTTCTCTCTTTTATTTCCTCTGCAATAATTTTAACATCCATATCTTTAAGCCACTCTTCTCTTTCCTTGGTATAGTCCCCCGTCCCGGTTTCAAATTGCTGGATAAAACGCACCATCCCTATAGGCCCAAGAGCTTTAGCCAACGCCTCTAAACCCAATTTCTTTATTGTGTTAGGAGTCAGTGTTTGAATTTTCATATTTCACTCCTCTCCTTTAGCCATCTCAAAGGGTTTTCTAACCTGAACGAAGTGAAGGATCTGTAACTTGTTGATTTGATGAGATTCTTCGCTTTGCTCAGAATGACGGATCTCCAATATTTTGACTTTTTACGAAACCATCAAACTTGATTTTAATCCAGAATCCAGCATCCAGTATCCAGTAACCAGTATCCAGAATTTCTCAATCCCCTGATCATTGCACATTCTCATTCCGTAATCGGACGGAACCGGTAAAGTCAAGAGAGTTACCATAATCATCCGTCAATGTCAGATCTATCCTGACGGAGCTCCCCACTGTGCCCTCGTCGGTAAAGGTAAGGTCTTCTACCTCAATGCCTTCCACATGGGTATCGGGAACGAGAATGATTTCCTGATCCTCTTTTTCTTTAATCATTACATCATCCTGGTAATACTCTACCGCTTTCGCGCTCCCGGTTGAGGTAGGGATGGTGACGGTAATTTTGTTGTATTGTCCGCTTCCGTAATTTCCAATGGTAAATTGGTTCGCCTGTTTAATCCGTCCTTCCATTACGGTAAGCGCATAACTCCCCTGCCTTTGCATCTCAAGAAGAGAATTATCCTGTTCCCAGGTATTCATAAAGTGGATATAGATAAAGGCTGCTCCGGTCATCATAATGCCCGCCAGCAGGAGCGTTACCATGAGCTCAAAGAGGGTAAAGCCTTTTTGGTGCTTTTTAATCAACATAACAAGGAACACCTTTTTATCCTTCGCTCACCCCGCACCTTCATCCTCTCTCGAACTCCCCCTAACCCCCTCTTTATTAAAGAGGGGGAATTTGATAGCCCTCTTGCACCAAGAGGTTGGATTTGATAAGTATCTTCTTCAATATAGGTAAATTTATAGATTTTCTTTCCCCCTCTTTTGGAAAGAGGGGGCGAGGGGGAGTTACATCTCTCATTATTAATATAACAAATCCATCCCCTCCCTGGTTGCCACCCATTTAATGACCACATCTTCAAAAGAGGGGGGCGATGAAACCGTAACCGTAATTCTTTTTGAGCTGGTTGTTCCATCAGTTCGGGGGGCGCTGTAATCATTGTCAGCTACGTTTTCCACCACTACCGTCCGGCGAAAATCTGTGTTATTCTGAATTGTTACAGAATTTCCATCGGGATACTGGGGTGGGCTTTGGTCCCAGTTATCATAGTCATCAATGTCATCAAAGTTTACTCGGGGTGAAGCTTCTCCGCCCTCTAAACCAAACAAAGGGGTTTGGTTGGGATCTTCGTAGGCTTTGGTCTGGATTTCTTCCATCATCTGTTTAGCCAAAAGAAGTGCAATCCTTTCCTCTCCCATGATCTCGAGGCTATTTTTTCCCAGAGGGATCGCCATTCCGAAACCCACAATTCCCAATGTTATAATCAGTAAGGATACCAATATCTCCACCATGCCGAGGCCTTGATTGGAAGTAACCTCTGGCAGAAAGTTTTGACGTGAATTGTTAAATAAATCCAATCTCGTATCTCACATAACCCGGACAAGCCGGAACAAAAAGTTCGGATCCTTGATGCTGGATCCTTGATGCTGGATGCTGGATACTTGATACTTGAAACTTGAAACTTGAAACTTGATGTTGGATATACCCAGAAATCAGGATCAAGCATGTAGTAGAAATATCAGAAAATCAAAAGATGTGCAAGAAGTCAGGAGTATTGCCAAAACTTAAAACCCCGCCATTTTTGGGCGGGGTTTCTGTTCGAACAAGTTAATACCATTTTTCATGATGGGGTAAAACCAGTTTAAAAAATCCTTATTTACCCTCTGCTGCTTCCATCACCTTCTCTCGGGTCGCACCCTGGTTTTTATAGACTGACTACTTCAACTTCTATTCTATCCTTCACGTCATGTGGTGTTTCAAGAAGACAGTCGAGTTCATCAAGGATTTTTGCATGAAAGTATCGCTCTCCGCACTCAAAGCAAACCTCTGCCTCCACATTTTCAACTATGTACAACCTGCCGTGAAGCCAGTGTTGCCTTTTTACTTTCTTTTTTACTGTGTGCCCTCCACAAAATTCACAAATCATACTTCTTCCCTCAAGCATATACCGTTATTATAACAAGGCTACCATCTTCTTTGAATCGACAAGTGACATGGATCTGTCTTTCGTCTTTTGCCGAATCCTCTGGATAGCGGTCATTCATTTTCTCAGAGTGCGATGCCGTATAACGGGGATTTTCAGATGAAAATGAATAAAACCCTGCCATTAGTGACGGGGTTCTAATTTTGAACTGATGTTTTTAACTTTTTCAATAATTCATTCAAGAAACGCAGTTCACTTTCATGCTGGAAAAATATACCTAAGAGTATAAGCATGATTATAGTTAGGAGTCCCTCTAAGGGAGGAACGCGCTGCAATACCCCAATTAGAAAACAAAGCCCGATAACCAATACTAAAATGACATATCTTAATATTAGAAGAACCATATTTATGTCCTCCTTTTAATGAAAAAAGGATTTCCAACTGGCCGATCTTCAAAAGGCTCGAAAATCATCTGTCAGGATGGCTGGCTTAGGTAATTGTCCAGACTTCATCGGCAGCACGGCTGTAAGTAAGTTTTACCGTGGTATCCGCGTAATCAGTTCCGGCTTTACCGGCAGCGGTGACATCGAAACTCGTATCCGCAAGCACGACAGTCACGGTAACTGTCCAATACTGGGTAGCATCCCGAACATCAATATTAATTGGATTAGCTGTTGGGTCTCCCTCAAACTGGGCCGGGGTTACTGCTTTAAACGTACCGGTTTTCTGGTGTTCCACCTTTTCCGCATTCACAATCGAGCCGATTACCGCTTTGGCTGAAGAGACCTTGGCGTCTTTCACATACCCCAGATAGAGGGGGACGCCTACTGCGGTAAGGATGCCAATGATGATGACCACAATCATCAATTCCACCAAGGTAAAGCCCTTTTGATTTCGCACTCTCCTCATTTGAATTTTCATTGCCTTTTTTCACCTCCTTAATATTAGGGTTAGGATGTTTTATTGCCTTGAAAAATGAACCATACCTCAAAACCCATACATCTTACCTGCCTTAACGGGTATGGTTTCATGTTCCGGTAGTAACTTCGTTGGTAAGAAAGCAATTATTATGCCAAAATAATAAGTTGTCTTTCCAGGGAGCGCGAATGCAAGGTAATTATATTATTCTAATGTAATGCAATTTTATGATTTAAGCGATAATTTTATTTAAAAACAACAAATTGTCAAGAGTTGAGGTGCAAAATTTAACCCGTACAAATATTAATTACCGTCAATAAGTGCCTTATTATTGACAATTATTGACAATAATACCATAATTACAAAAAAATCAAATAAGTCAATACCTATTGAGTAAAAATTAAAAGATGGAAACCTGGGAACAAGCTTCGATTCAAAAATCAAGGGTGTTAGTAGTGGATGACAACATCCAGAATGTAGAGCTTTTGGAAGCCCACCTGCTTGCTGCCGGATACAAGGTTTTAAAAGCTTATGATGGTGAAGAGGCATTAAAGGTTGTGGAGGAAGGGGATCCCCATTTAATTCTTCTGGATGTCATGATGCCCAAACTTGATGGGTATAAGGTTTGCAAGATCCTAAAGGCAAAAGAAGAAACCAGGTTTATCCCCATCGTAATGATTACCGCTTTAAAGGAATTGGAAGATAAAATCAAAGGAATCGAAGCTGGGGCAGATGATTTTCTGACCAAGCCATTTAATAAACCGGAACTCTTGACGCGGGTTAAGTCACTTTTACGGGTGAGGCACTTGCGGGATGAGTTGGATCGCAGGAAGGAAGAAGAAAAAGAAAGGATGAAAGAAATCTTTAAGACCTATCTTTCCGACGAGATCGCTAACTTAGTATTAAGTGATCCGGAAAAATTTTTACAGCTTGGGGGAGAAAAAAGGGTGGTCACCGTTATGTTTGCTGATCTCAAGGGGTTTACAAACCTGGCGGAAAGGTATCCGGCAGAAGAGGTGGTAAAAATCCTCAACCAATTTTTCTTAGCAATGACCCGAGTGATTTTTCTTTACCGGGGGACCTTTGATAAATTCATTGGTGATGCCATTATGGCTTATTTTGGAGCTCCGATGAGCTATCCGGATGATGCACTACGATCAGTGAAGGCTGCAGTGGAGATGCAGAAGGATTTTGAGAGCCTCAGGGAAAAATGGAAACAGGATGGATTCATGAATTTGGGTCTGGGGATTGGATTGAGCACTGGAGAGGTTATCTTTGGAAATGTAGGTACTAAAAAAGTTATGAACTATACGATTATCGGTGATACGGTAAATGTTGCTCAACGCTTAGAAAAGGAAGCCTCAACCGGCCAAATTCTTATGAGTGATTCTACCTACGAACTGACTAAGGATGGGGTAGAGGCCCAAAGTCTTTCTCCCCAAACCTTAAAAGGCAAGAGAGAGAAGTTAATCCCCTATGTAGTAGAGGGAATTAAAGAACATTAATAGGAGAAGGTGATGAAAAACTATCAGGTGTTAAAGTTTTTCAATGACGAAAGCAGTATGAGTAATAAACTATATCTGGGCTTTTTGATGGTAGTGGCATCAATTATCGCCACCAATTTGATCGTGGGGCTATTTATTACTGATCCTGCCCGAAACCGGGCATTGTTTGCTTCCATAGGACTGGGAGTGGGTATAATCCTGGGGTCTGTTATCTCCAATTATATTTTAAGGAATATCGGAGAGCTGGTCTCGGCTACCAGGATAATCGGGAAAGGGGATCTCACCAAGGAGGTTCCGGTAAGTTCTAAGGATGAGATTGGCGAATTGGCAAAGAGCTTCAACCAGATGGTATTAAGCCTCCGGGAGTTGATCAGCCAGTTTAGGGAAAGCTCAGATGAAATTATTGAAGCTACTAATGTGCTCCATTCATTCGTTCAAGGGATTAATTCCAATGCCGAAGAGGTAGCGGAAATCAGCGCCCAGATTTCCAAGGGGGCTGAAAAACAGTCCCTTTTATTAGAGAATACCTTTACGGTTATGAAAAGAATGGCTGATTCACTACAGACCGTGGCGGAGAAGGCTCAGATAAGTGCAAATGCAGCCAAGAGGGCAGGGGAGACCGCTAAACGGGAAGGAGAGTCCATGGAAAGGACCCGGGAAGAGTTAGAGAAGGTGTTTTCGAAGATCGAGGGTTCGGTTGGGTTGATGCGGGCGTTTGGCGATAAAATTCAAAAGATTACCAAAATTGCCGATATTATTACCGGAGTCGCGGAGCAAACCAATATCCTTTCTTTCAATGCCGCTATTGAGGCTACCAGGGCGGGGGAATTTGGCAAGGGGTTTTCGGTAGTGGCTGACGAGGTTCGTCGTCTGGCGGAAAAAGTTAAGGGATATGCTGAGGAAATAACCAGCATTATTGATGAGATTCAAAGGGACAATACTAAAGTTCTGGCTTCTTTAGAGGAGCAAACCCAGGGAGTTAAATTTGGCAGAAAAACGGTAGATACCGCAGTTGGTGGCTTAGTAGACATAATGGAAAAGATTATGGATATGGTTGAGGACGTTAAGGAAATCTCCGCTATTAGCCAACAGCAAAAGAATGATGCCCAATTAGTGGTGGAAAACATGGGGAACGTATCACGGTTAGCGGAAGAGCATGTTTCTGCCACTGAAGGAACGGCAAAAGCAGCAGTCTCCCAACTGGAAGCAATCACTAAAATGCTTTCCTCAACTCAGGATCTTTCCGGGATATCAGAGCGGTTAAAGAATGCGGCCCTAAAATTTAAGGTAGAGCTTGAAAAGCAGAAATAAATGGAACGAGCTAAGCCTGAAGACAAATCAATACGGATAATCCTTTTTAAGGTATCAGGAGAGAACTGGGGCCTAGGGTTTCATGACGTTCAAGAAGTTTTCGAAGGAAGAGAAATTACTCCGGTTCCCAAAGCTCCACCGTTCATCCCTGGGATCGTGAACTTGCGCGGTAAAATTATAACGGTTATTGATCTGGCATTATTGATCGGAGCACCCCAAACAAAAGAAGAGACCTCGAAAATCCTCTGCCTTAGAAGCGACGAAATGAACATTGGCCTCCTCGTAGGATCTACGATAGCAATAGAATCGTTGACGAAAGAACCGGCTGAGCATGAAGACCTGCTTAAGGAGGGTATAACAGAGCATGAGCCGATTCTAAAAAGAAGGATGGTTCGAAAAGGAAAAGATCAGATAAACCTATTGGATGGAAATAATATCATTACGTGGTTAGACCATTACCACTTTAACTAACGTTTTATGGGGAACACTTCCAAATACATCCAGATTTTTATGACCGACTCCCGGAAGGAGTTGGAAGAGATGAATCGTATATTGCAAAGCCTGGAGAAGAGCTCAAACAATCCCAACCTTATCAATGATCTTTTTCGCAAAGCTCATTCTTTAAAGGGTATGGCTGCTACTATGGGGTTCGCTCGTTTGGCTGAGTTAAGCCATGCTCTGGAAGAGCCATTAAACAAAATCAGGGATGGACAGGCAGCGTTAACCAAAGATACCATAGGTTTGTTGTTTGAGGGGGTGGGCTTACTGGAAGGTTTGGTACAGGAAGCGATTAATGACTCTCACCCACACATTGATTACCAAAATTTTATTAGCCGGCTCCAGGACAAAACCCACCCGGCAGGCCCTCTTGCTTCGCCAGCAAAATCTCTCATTACCTATCAACCCCCTAAGTTTATCTCAGTGGAGACGCAAACCTTAGACAGCCTCATTAATGTGGTGGGTGAGATGATCATCCACCGAAGCCGGCTGACAGAATTGAGCCGGCCGCTTTCTTCATACGAACTTGATGAAGAAATGCAGAGCTTAGAGAATTTGATCAGGGAACTCTATAACCAGGTAATTAAATTAAGAATGATGCCTGTTGCTCCGGTCACCGACTTTCTCTACCGCACGGTGAGAGAATTAGCTCAAAGCCAAGGTAAGGACATCGCATTACACATTGAGGGGGATAAAGAAATCAGGTTAGATCGCACGATCATCGAAGGGCTGATGGATCCGCTCATTCACCTCATTCGTAATGCTATCGATCACGGCATCGAACCTCCAACACTAAGGAGAGAAAAGGGTAAACCCCGGGGAGCAATCTGGGTAAGGTTTGCCAAAGAGAGAGATATGGTGAGGGTGGAAGTGGAAGATAATGGACAGGGTATTGAAGTGGTAAAGGTGAAAGACCTCGCCGTGAAAAAAGGGATTATGAAAAAAGAACTATCCGAACTGACGAGGGATGAAGATGCTCTGATGCTTCTCTGCACGCCTGGTTTTACCACGTCTCAGCAGGTAACTGATATTTCCGGAAGAGGGGTAGGGCTGGATGTGGTGAAAGATAGGGTAGAGACGTTGGGCGGGAGTTTGCACATCCACTCAACTCCTGAAGTTGGCAGTACCTTTATTTTAAAAATTCCCGCTACCACTCACATTATTTATGCCCTGCTTATAAAATTAAATGCTCAGGTTTTTGCCCTCCCCATCCCTCATGTTTTAGCCACCACCAAGATTAATCTTAAGGGCGCCCAACATTCTTTCATCTTTCAAAATGAAGAGGTCTCGTTAGTGCCCACCAAAGAGTTGTTGAAAATGGGGGAACCCTCAAAGGGAGTGCGCGCGTATTCTCCGGTGGCAGTGGTAGAAATTAGAGGAAGAAAGTCCGGACTGATGGTGGACGAAATCTTAGGGATTGAACAGATATTTGTTAAACCTTTGGGGAAACCACTCAATAAAATTGAAGGCCTCTTTGGAGTAACGACCCTGGGAGATGGTAGGATGGTATTAGTATTAGATTTAGAAAGGTTAAGGTAATTGCCATGAGTGAGAAATCCGACGTATTAATAGTTGATGATAGTATTTTTTTCACTGAATCTATCGGGCACTTTCTTCGGGAACACGACCTTAAAGTGGCTGCGATCAATGACAGCAGAAAGGTGATAGACTTCTTGAGAGGCAATAAACCGACCTTGATTCTTCTGGATATTATGATGCCGGAATTGGATGGGATCACCCTGTGCAAGATGATAAAAAGCAGGGATGAGTTTAAAGATATAAGAATTATCATATTTTCTACCAAGCTGTTTGAATCTGATAAAGAGAAGGCTTACCGGGCAGGAGCTGAAGCCTTCATCACTAAGGATATCTCCATTGAAGAAGCTGGTAGCCAGGTATTGAGGCTTCTTCATCAGAAAATGAAGATCCGATTTTGGGGCACAAGGGGTTCCATTCCCACTCCAGGCCATAAAACCTTGAAGTATGGAGGAAACACTTCCTGTGTAGAGGTGGATTTAGGGGGAGATTATATCATCATCTTTGATGCTGGGTCCGGGATCAGGGAACTGGGAAATTATCTCCTTTCCACCAACGAAAGGATAAAGGGTCACATTTTTCTCACCCATTTTCACTGGGATCATATTCAGGGGTTGCCCTTTTTTGCCCCCGCTTATTTACCAGAAAATCAATTTACCATTTACGGTTGCGAACAACAAGAGGCAAAGCTGGGGAGAGTGTTATCGGACCAGATGGATAGTGTCTACTTTCCGGTTCCATTGAGAAGATTTGGGGCTGGTATTCAGTTCCATCCCATGGATGAAGGAAATTACTCGATTGAGAGCTTTAGATTAAGAACGCTTTACCTTAACCACCCCAGCAATACCCTTGGTTATCTTATCATGCACCGGGGGCGCTCTTTTGGCTACATTACCGATAATGAGTTTATTACCAACGTTACCGAAAAACCGAAAGAGGGATTTGGTGTCCGCTTCGACGAATTTAACCTGAAAGTTATTGAGGTTATTAAGGATGCTGATGTGATTATCATTGATGCCCAATACACCAAAGAAGAATACCGGCAGAAGAAGGGCTGGGGACACTCCCATTATGAAAACGTGGTGGATATAGCCATGGCCGCCAAGGTGAAAAAGTGTATCCTTTTCCATCACGACCCCGCTCATTCGGATGATGACATGGACAGAATGGTGAGGCACTGCCAGGAGATTATCAGTGAGAGGGGTTCGCCGATGGAATGTCTCGGAGCTCAAGAAGGATTAGACGTCACTATATAATTCTTTGCAGAGATGAATTAAATAGCTGGTTTATGTTCTCTTCCCAGGTAAAAACCTTTCCGGTTAACCTCCTGCAAGGGTGGGGGGAAAACTTCGTGGATGGTTTTAATCCACGTTTTTTCGTCTATGGTCAAATAGCGAGAAAGAACGCCTAAAAGGACGACATTTAGTGCCCTTACATTTCCAGCCTGCTTGGCGAGTTCGAGCCCTTCCACCACGATAGTATTCTGAAAGCTCTTTTTCAGCCTTTCCGGAATATTTTCCGGATAACTTTCAAGTCCCATGGATACTGAAGGGGGGAGGAGTTTTTGCGTAGTAAGAAAGAGCATTGATCGGGGATGGAGGTAATCAAGGTAGCGAAGCGTTTCAAGCTGTTCAAAACTTACCATAAAATCACATTCCCCTTTTTTGACAAGCGGGGAAAAAACCTTGGTTCCAAACCTCACCTGGCTCACCACACTTCCTCCCCGTTGGGCCATGCCATGAACTTCGCTTTTTTTCACATCAAACCCGGCCTTTAAGACCACTTCCCCCAAAATTTTGCTGGCCACAATCGTTCCCTGCCCCCCAACGCCTACAAAGAGAACATTCGTTATTTTATTTTGGTCTCCCGTTCGATAACGCAATTCTTTTTCTCCCATAAAAGAAACCATTTATCTCCTCTGGTATAACCCTGCAAACCCGGGCAAATATATATCTGATCTCTGGCCATTTGTAAATAGTGAGAAAACAAAAAAAAGTGGTTGAAAAAAGCTTGACATTTCCTTCAAAGATTGGTTTAGTAAATTTAATTTTTTTAAGAGAAAGGTTGGAATGGTAGTGATGATTTATCGATTAACAAATACTTTAAACTGGAACTGGTGGTGGTGCTTCAAGCGCAGGAGGTTTATCCACCAGTAGCTGATTAGGAATTGAAAATAATCAAAGGCCGTGGATAGACTTCCTGAGGTATCCACGGCCTTTCTTTTTTAATTCAAACCACCAACAACTGAAAGGCCGTGATCATGATCATGGCCTTTTTTTTATGCAATCTGAATGGCAACATTAAATCTTAACAATCGAGGATGTTACACCCCAATGGGAGAAGGAGAAGAAGATGTATTACCCAGACTTTTCAGACTTTAAGACTCTGGCGGAAAAAGGCAATTTCATCCCGGTCTGCAAAGAACTTTTAGCAGATCTGGAAACACCGGTTTCCGCCTTCCGCAAAATAGATGATGGCCAACACTCTTTTTTACTGGAGAGCGTTGACGGGGGAGAAAAATGGGGAAGATACAGCTTCTTGGGAACCGGCCCTTCGATTGTTTTTCGGGTAGTAGGAAAAGAGGTCATTCTTGAAAGGAAAGGTAAAAAAATCGCCTTTTCTCACAATGGAGACCCCTTAATCTGGTTGAAACGATTAATGATGGAGTATCGCCCTCCGGGTAATGATGTACTCCCCCGGTTTTACGGAGGTGCGGTGGGGTTCTTTGCCTTTGAAATGGCTGATTATTTTGAAAAACTCCCTCCGAGAAAGGAGGAAAGTTTCTGCCAGGAAGAGGCCATGTTTATGATTGCCGAACTGCTTCTTATTTTCGACAATCAGAAAAAAACTATAAAAATTATCGCTAATACCCTCATCAATGGTAAAGATAAAGTTGAGAACCTTTACCAGGAGGCCATCCGAAAAATCGAAGACCTGATTAAAAAGTTAAAGATTAATCAAAAGCCAAACGCCAACTTCAGGGGAGGGGGCACGGTTTCTTTTAAGCCTGATATGGGATCAAAGGAATTTGAGGAAAAGGTGGTAAGGGCAAAGTCTTATATTGAGGCTGGGGATGTAATCCAGGTGGTTCTCTCCCGCCGGTTTGAAACCAGGAAGATAGCCGACGAATTTGACATTTACCGGGCCCTGAGGTTTGTCAACCCATCTCCCTATATGTTTTTTCTCCGCTTTAACGGTTTGGTTATCGTGGGATCTTCCCCGGAAGTGATGGTTCGTTTGACTGATGGGCTGGTGGAACTTCGCCCCATTGCCGGCACAAGAAAGAGAGGGAGAAATGAAAGCGAAGATCGCCATCTGGCTGACGAACTTCTGAGTGACCCGAAAGAAAGGGCAGAACATGTGATGCTGGTGGATTTGGGGAGGAATGATCTCGGAAGGATTGCCAGGATTGGGAGCGTGCAGGTAAATGAGCTGATGGTAGTAGAAAGATATTCCCATGTGATGCACTTGGTCTCCCATATCCAAGCCTATTTGGGAGAGGGCAAAGATGCCTTTGACTTGATAAAGGCAACCTTTCCCGCAGGGACTTTAGCCGGTGCACCAAAGATTAGAGCTATGGAAATTATAAGAGAGCTTGAACCAGCAAACCGAGGTCCTTATGGAGGAGCGGTGGGTTATTTTGGTTTTAATGGAAACATGGATATGGCTATTACCATCCGCACCATATTCGTCAAAAATGAAAAGATATATCTCCAGGCTGGAGCCGGGATTGTGGCAGATTCTGACCCCCAAAGAGAATTAGAGGAAGTGGATAGTAAAATCCGAGGGATGGTTCAAGCCCTGGAACTGGCAGCCAGGGGGTTGGAATTGGAGGAACTATCAGATACGTCTCGAAATTTCTACAACCTTTCAAAATTCTGAAAGAATTCAGGAGACAGGAGTCAGAATTCAGAATAATTTTTAACCTCCTGACTACTGGCTTCTGACTTCTGTATTCTGTAGTTGCGAGGCGTAGCGGAGCCAAGTTCAATATTGATGACAACCGAAAGGAGTAGAAAATGATTTTAATGATCGATAATTATGATTCCTTTACCTATAACCTCGTGCAGTATTTGGGGCAGTTGGGGGAAGAGGTAATAACCTATCGGAATAACGAAATAAGTCTCGGAGAAATTGAAGAACTTGTGCCCGAAGCTATTGTCATTTCT
>JAZDOO010000068.1:0-26980 GCA_043798555.1 Pseudomonadota bacterium
TGAGCTGGGAAGGTTGATGTGGCGAAAGGTTGCCTGGATGCTGGATAAGGGTATGCCTTGTTCCAAAGAAGCTGCCATGTGCAAGCTCTGGACCAGTGAGATGGCCTATAAGGTAATACAGGATGCCATGCAGATTCACGGCGGTTATGGATTCACCACTGAATACCGGATTGCTCGGTTCTACCGGAATATCCCCATCTATACCGTGGGTGAGGGAACAAGTGAAATCCAGCGTCTCGTGATTGCCCGTGAACTAGGGTGCTAAGCAAGAGAGAGTCAGTCTATCCGAGGTCTCAACTTGTGCACAAGGGCTGAACTGATTGTGCACGACGATACATTTTACTTTTTAGAATGCACTATTAGCCCACATTCTCTGCTGGTTGGGCTAATGGTGCTTTTGGTAGCTGTTGTGATAGTGAGGGAATCTCAGGTTGAAAGAGGGAGGAGCCTTGCGCGCGGCTTTAAGAGAGATTTTTCTGGAAGGATATGGTACTAGGGTGTACTAATACAAACGCAAGGGGATCGTTTACATTGTCATTGCGAGTGTCGGGCCCCGAAGGGGCGTGGCAATCTCACATGAGGGGTCGGTAGGTAGCGGTGAGGGGCCAGCTTACTTTGACTGATCCTGTCCACTGGTCCCTGATCGCTGGATTTCAGATTCGTCGCCAGATGCTCGCAATGACGTACTTGGGGACAATGTAGACTAAAGTTATTCTTGTGGTAATAATTCTATTGCTAAGGAGTGTTCTAAAATGAGAGGCGTATCAATAATCGGTATTGGGTCAACACAGTTCGGAGTTTTAGAAGGTAAGTCCCTGAAAGAGATTGGTACAATAGCATGCGATGCAGCGATTAGAGACGCAGGTATCGATAAGAGCGATATCGAGGCTTTCTTTTTGGGTAACATGGTTAGTGGTATTCTGCAAAACCACGAAACCATAGCACCTCTGATAGGTAACAGTGTCGGATTAAGAAAAGACATAGCCCAGACCAAAGTAGAAGGGGCATGTTGCTCGGGTGGGATAGCTATACGGCTGGCCTATTTGCTAATAGCCAGCGGGGTTTATGACATTGTGTTAGCGGGAGGAGTGGAAAGAATGAGTAACGCACCGAGGGACTTGACGACCGGGGCACTCGCCTCGGCAATGGATCAGGAGACAGAAGGTAAAGCAGGATTAACGTTTCCTGGATTTTTCGCCCTCATCGCCAGAAGACACATGTATGAATTTGGCACAAAACTTGAGCACCTAAGCCTGGTCTCAGTTAAGAGCCGAAAGAACGGAGTGGTGAATCCAAGGGCTCGCTTTCGTGAGGCGGTGACCCTAGAGACGGCGATGAATTCACGCACGATTACGGATCCCTTGAGATTATTCGATTGTTGCCCCATAGGAGACGGTTCTGCTGCGGCTGTACTCTGTGCTGCCGAACTTGCTAAGAAGTTCGCGAGTAAACCGATAGTAGACATCATCGGTTCCGCACAGACTACGGGTTCCAGTACCGCTTATGAGGAAAAAAGCCTCACCACCATGACGGCAACGGTGTTAGCAGGAAAACAGGCCTTTGACATGGCAAAGATAAAACCATCTGATGTAAGTCTGGTAGAATTGCATGATTGCTTCACGATTGCAGAGATCGTTGACAGTGAGGATTTGGGATTTTTTGAGAAAGGAAAAGGGGGATTTGCAGTAGAGGAAGGGCTCACCCAGGT
This sequence comes from Pseudomonadota bacterium, assembly GCA_043798555.1. Classification (GTDB taxonomy): domain Bacteria; phylum Desulfobacterota; class WTBG01; order JAGOGO01; family JAGOGO01; genus JAZDOO01. The sequence continues at coordinate 1,709 of JAZDOO010000068.1, forward strand.
AGATGGTAAGCTTCCCATCAACCCTAGTGGTGGCCTATTAGCGAAAGGACACCCCGTGGGCGCTACCGGATTAGGCCAAGTTTACGAAGTGGTAAAACAACTGAGAGGAGAGCATGAGAATCAGGTAAAAGGAGCTGCAATCGGCTTAACCCACAATTTAGGTGCCACTGGTCAGGTATGTACTGTCCACATATTACGAAGGAGATAACATGGATACGAAAGTAACTGCGCTCAAATGCAAAAAGTGCGATAAAGTATATATTCCCCCGAAATATCTTTGTACGGAATGTTCAGAGGGTGAGCTTGAAGAGGTGAGAATAAGCGGGCAAGGTAAGGTATATACCTTTACCACGATTCGCGTTCCTCCCACTGCTTATAAGGACAGCCCTCCCTATGACCTTGGGATCATTGAGTTGGAAAATGGATTACGACTTACTGCCAGGATGACTAATGATGAAGGCAAGGAAATGAAAATCGGCAGTACAGTGTCGTTCGTGCAGATGGATGAACGAGGCAACTGGGTGTTTAAACTAACTTAGAGCCTTTTCGCGGGAAGGCAGGTTCATAAGGAGGTATCAGTAAGTATGTCACTCTATAGCTTTGAGAACAAGCGGCCGGTGGTGGGAAAGGGCGCCTACGTGAGCGATTCGGTTGCCGTAATTGGCGAAGTCATCATCGGGGAATGCTGCTATATTGGTCCTGGAGCAGTGCTGCGGGGCGACTACGGAAGAATTGTCATTGGGTCGCACTCAGCCATCGAGGACAATTGTGTTGTGCATGCGAGGCCGGAGAACTGCTGTGAAATTGGAGAATACGTAACCGTCGGCCATGGGGCGATCGTTCACAATGCCATACTAGCTGATTATGTCTCCATCGGGATGGGCGCGGTCATCAGCAATGACGTTGAAATCGGAAGGTGGAGTATCGTTGGCGAGGGATGCGTGGTAAAGGCTTATGAGAAGGTGCCTCCGGAAAAAGTTGTCGTGGGGGTACCGGGGAAGATTATTGGGGACATCACTGAAGCGCAGCGAAAATTCTGGATTGCGGGCAAAGCAGTCTATGTTGACTTGGCACGGCGCTGCCTGGAAGGGTTGCAACGGATTTAACTCTTGACCCTGAGAATGGCATCTTCTATATGCAGCGTCATAAATAATTGCGTGTGGTTTTCATTGACGAGAGAATACGAAACACATGGTTCGACAGGCTCACCATGACCGGTCACCCTGAGCCATGAGCCTGCCGAATGGTCGAAGGGTGTCGTAACGTATGCGCAAATAATTACGTCGTCAGGTATAACTACTCCGCCGTTAGGACAAGAAAACTCCTTTAGCACGCGCACCACTGAGGCTGATGAGTCAGAGGAAGAGTAGCGATGTTCAAGCCTGGATTAGAGGTAGAGAAGGATGCACTATACGAAGTGGCACACCTGATGTGCCTGGCAGCCCGCACTGCGCCCAAAGGTGGAGGTGTTGATGGTATTGTGACCGCAGTGGTAGGCAGGGCAGTGAAGGATACTATTGCTGCTGAGATGAGAAGGATCGGTGAAGAGCAGGCAATGAAAGCCTACCTCCTTAACGCCAAGGATGTGGAAGAATCCGAGTGGGTGGTGTTGATCGGGATGAAGTTGAAGCGATATGGGGTGAAGACCTGCGATTTTTGTGGCTATGACAACTGTAAGAAGAATAAAGAAGCAAATGGAATCTGTGCGATTGCAGTAGGGGACTTGGGAATTGCCATCGGTTCAGCGGTGTCCGTAGCCGGAAGGCACCATGCTGATAACCGGATCATGTTTACGATTGGAAAGGCGGCACTGAATCTCACGCTCTTAGGAGAAGAAGTTAGAATCGCCTACGGCATACCATTGAGCGCAAAAGGTAAGAACATCTTTTTTGATAAGGACTGGAAAAAGGCATACGGGGTAGAAGGATGGGCGGTGAAGTGATCGGATGAACTACGAGTAACTAATGGAATCGCGAGTGCGGGAGATACGCAACATTTTAAAAGGGGGTAAGTTCATATGGTTATCAATGTAGCAATGCCTAAATTGGGCATGACCATGGAGCAAGGGAAAATTATTGAGTGGAAAAAGAAAGAAGGGGAAAAAGTTCAGGCAGGTGAGATTATCATGATCATTGAGACCGAAAAGGTTACCTATGAAGTTGAGTCACCCGGGACAGGAATCCTGCACATTATTGTTGAAGAAGGGGCAGAGGTGCCAGTAGGCGAAGTGGTTGGTGTCCTCGCTGTGGATCAAGCAGAATATGATACCATGGTAACCGGGAAAGTCGTAGGTGCTGTATCCGCTGCCGCTTTTCAAGAAGCTCCTGTTAGTCAGGAACAAGCTGCCCCGGTGGTATCGATCTCTGAAAGAAGGCCAGCGGAAAAGGTTAGAATCTCACCCATAGCAAGGAAGTTAGCTGAAGAAAAGGGGTTTGATATTAGTCTTATTCCCGGTACTGGTCCAGAGGGAAGGATTACGAGAGAAGATGTTTTAAATTATGAAAAAATGCAAACTGCTCCTGCACCTAAGAAGGAAGCGGAAGTAAAAATTCCACCATCTGTTCCAGTTGAAGAGAAAAAAGTAATAATAAAGCGTACTGGCATGCGTAAGATCATTGCTCAAAAAATGCTTCAAAGCAAGGTAGAGGCAGCTCAGACGTATATGTCTAATAAAGTGGACGCCACAGCAGTTCTAGAATTTCGAAAGCAACTTTTACCCTATGCAGAAAAGAAGGCTAATGTTCGAGTGACCATTACGGACATCCTGATGAAAATTACTGCCTTTGCCCTTAAGGAACATCCTATTATGAATAGCCGCTATACCGAGCAAGGTGATTTGGTGATTAAGGACATTCATATGGGTATGGCAATGGCTTTACCTGAAGGTCTCATAGTCCCCGTTATTTGGAATATTGACAAAAAATTTATTATTGAGGTTGCGAAAGAAAGAGTAAGCCTGATCGAGCGCGGTCGCAAAGGAAAACTCACCCCAGATGACATAAAGGGAAGTACGTTTACGTTTTCTGCACTGGGAATGTATGGGATTGAGGAATTCACTGCCATCATCAATCAGCCTGAGAATGCGATTCTTGCGGTTGCTGCTATAATGGATAAGCCATGGGTAGTGAATGGCCAAATTGTGATTAGACCGATTATGAATGTGAATTTAACCTATGATCATCGCACAATCTATGGTGCTGACGCGGCCAAATTTATGGCAACCTTAAAAATGTTTATCGAGAATCCTCTGCTGGTACTGGCTTAAAATAATATAATATGGAGAAAAAGGGTATTAAGCTATGGCTGTGAATGTTACGATGCCCAAATTGGGCATGACCATGGAAGCTGGGAAAATCAGCGAGTGGAAAAAGAAAGAAGGGGAACGGGTTCAAGCAGGAGAGATTATCTTAGTTATTGAGACGGAGGAAGTGTCTTACGAAGTGGAATCCCCAGGAACCGGGACACTGTACATTGTGGTTGCCGAGGAACAAGAAGTTCCGGTAGGAGAACTCCTCGGCATTGTTGCGGTTGACGACGCCGAGTACCATGAAATTTCCTTCAAAGTAGAAAGGATAGTTATACCTCCGGAAAGAGTTGTTGGCCTTGCAACAGAATCGAAGGAGGTATTCACTCCACGAGGTGAGGTATCGAGGATAGTCGCTTCACAACCCATCGACCCGAGTAAACTTCATGTTGTCGTTATTGGTGGCGGTCCCGGCGGGTATCCCGCAGCAATTAAGGCTGCCCAAATGGGAGCCCAGGTAACGTTAATCGAGAATAAAGTATTGGGCGGCACTTGTCTTAACAAAGGCTGTATACCAACCAAAGCCCTTCTGCAGTCTGCCAGTAAGTACCATGAAACCAAAAGGTTTGCTGAGTACGGAATAAAAGTGGATAAAGTAGCCTTAGACTTCGCACAGGTTATGAAACGTAAAGGTGAGGTGGTGAGTACACTGGTGAAGGGGTTGGAAGGTATTGTAAAGAGCAATGGGATCAAGGTCGTTAAGGGAATCGGAACGCTTATTGATTCTAAAACCGTAAAGGTGGTGGAGACGAATGAGCAAATTAGGGCGGACAGGATCATTCTTGCCACGGGATCGGTTCCCATGAAAATCCCCATCTCGGGAATAGATCTCCCTGGAGTAATCACTTCTGATGAGGCCCTCTTTTTAGAGAAGTTACCAGAGACTATGTTGGTCATCGGAGGCGGTGTTATTGGTATAGAGTTTGCGCAACTCTTTAACCGAATGGAGGTTAAGATTACGGTGGTTGAGATGCTTCCCCAGATTCTCCCCTATGAAGATACCGAGATGGCAAATAAACTTGAGTCTATGTTAAAACAAGAGGGCATTGCAATATATACCAATACGGTTGTAAAGGGAATTGGGGAAAAAGGAAATAAAAAGGTAGTCATGTTCGGTGAAAAAGAAGCGCTGGTTGATTTAGTATTAGTAGCAGTAGGGAGAAGACCCTATACGGAAGGATTGGGCACAGAAAAGATCGGGGTGAAGATTGAGAAAGGGGCAATCGTTGTAAATGAATACTTGGAAACGACGGTTCCAGAAGTTTTTGCGGTGGGAGATGTCATTGGTACTATTATGCTTGCGCATGTGGCTACTGCCGAAGGAGAACACGCAGCTCAAAATGCGCTTGGTTGTCCAACAAAGATGTCTTATAAGGCAGTTCCCCGCGCTCTTTATACCTCACCAGAACTGGGGAGTGTCGGTCTTACTGAAAAAGAGGCCAAAGACAAATATGGACAGATAAAGATGGGGAGATTCCCCTTATATGCAAACGGCAAAGCGTTGATTTTAGGGGAAACCGGAGGGATGGTAAAAGTTATTGCTGAGCCTAAGTATGGAGAAGTGGTCGGTGTCCATTTTTTAGGTCCCCATGCCACTGACATGATCGCCGAAGCTACCTTAGGCATTCAGATGGAGGCGACAGTTGAAGAATTTGCTCATACCATTCATGCCCATCCAACCGTATCGGAAAGTATCATGGAAGCTGCCCTTGATGTTGAAGGATGTGCAATTCATATTCCTGCACGGAAGAAAAAGTAATACAAAGTAATACAAAGTGATACTATTGTCACCGTTTGACAACCAGCACGTTAGGGAGAATGAAAAAAAAGCAGCATGGGTCCTTCAGTTGGATATCTTACCTTACGATCAAGCGTTAAGGTTACAAGAAGAACTGGTTGTCAAACGGAGAGAAGGTAACATCAGGGACCTCCTTATGTTATTGGAACACCCCCCGGTAGTAACCGTAACCCGCGAAAAAACCCGCGAAAATATCATTGTCCCTCTCGATAGACTGGCAAAAGAGGGTATAATAATCGCTAAAACCAATCGAGGTGGTGATGTCACCTACCATGGTCCAGGCCAGTTAGTGGGATACCTTATCATGGATCTCAATCATTACGGAAACGACCTCCATGACTACGTTCACAATATCGAAACAATCATTATCAACCTCCTCAAAGACTACGAGATTGTAGCTTACCGAGATAGTCGTTATCCCGGTGTATGGGTAAACGACGAAAAGATTGCAGCCATTGGTATTGCAGTCAAATCAAAATGGATTACTATGCATGGGTTTGCCCTGAATGTCAATCCCAATCTAACACATTTTTCTTATATCTTCCCCTGTGGCATCAAGGATAGAGGGGTAACTTCACTTGCTAAAGTGTTGGGCAAGGCTGTTGACAAACAAGAGCTTCGCCCGCGACTCATTTACCACTTTAGCAACGTATTTAACCTTAAAACCGAAGAGATTTTACGTGGGGATATGGTGTGGTAATGATGAAGAAACCGCAGTGGATAAGGATAAAACCGCCCGAGGAACACTGCCTTCACGCTATGAAGGGATTACTCGATGAATTCAACCTTCACACGGTCTGTGAAAGTGCTCTTTGTCCCAATATAGGTTCTTGTTTTGCTGAAGGAACAGCGACGTTTATGATTCTTGGTGATGTCTGCACGCGTAACTGCGGGTTTTGTGGTGTAAAACACGGCACTCCTTTACCTTTAGATCTCACGGAACCGCAAAGAGTTGCATGGGCTGCGAAGAAACTAAGCCTTGAACATGTAGTGGTAACTTCGATTACCCGTGATGATTTGTCTGATGGTGGGGCTTGTCTATTTGCAGAAACAGAGAGACAGATAAAGCTTTTGATGCCTCAGACATCAACTGAGCTGCTTATATCAGATTTGGGAGGTCTAAAAGAAAACCTACATACTGTGGTTGCAGCAGAACCTGATATCTTAGCGCATAATATAGAAACGGTCCCTCGCCTGTACGCCACGATCAGACCACAGGCACATTATCGCCGGTCCCTTTTAATCCTAAGACATACCAAGGAAATAAAGCCCATGATTATTACTAAATCGGGTATGATGATTGGCTTGGGGGAAAAAAGAGATGAAATCCTGGAAACCATGCGAGATCTGAGGGAAGTTGACTGTGATATATTGACCATTGGTCAGTATCTACGGCCCAGCACTCAAAATGTAGAGGTAAAAGAGTATATTCACCCCGAGGTCTTTGAACAGTATAAAGAAGAAGGATACTCAATGGGATTTAAATACGTTGCCTCTTCTCCCTTTGTGCGCAGTTCCTTCCATGCAAAAAAGATGCTGCAATACATAAAGAAGAAGAGCTGTTGTCCCTGAGCTCAAATTACAATATTATTTTGTTCTCTGCAAGATCCTTATAAATCAATGGATTCAGAGTGCTAAAAATAACTTTGATAACTCGCTTATTCAGCCGTTTTATAAAAATTTATTTAATACGGATAGAGATATATTGTCTGATCTGAATTTAAAAGGATTTCTTAAGATTTTTACTTTAATTAAGGTATAAGCCCTTTAAAATTCCTAAAGGAGGTATGTGTTATGAAAAAGAGGGATGACTTGAGTAAACTTTTACTGGATAAAGTCATAGAGGCTATAAGTGCTGGCAAAAGAGACGAAGCGATAAAACTGGTCAAACAAATGGCACAGGAGAATGAACTAATGCATGATTTACTTCTCGATATGTTAGAGTTATCGCTCACATTCATCTCGGAGAAACTCGGTGAGGAAAGCGTTGAAGAGGTATGGCGGTATATAGCGAAAGACTGTTGGAAGCCTTTTTTCAAGGGATTAAAGGATATGGACTACGATCAAATGGTGAATTCTTTCGCCTCCTTACATAGGGCACACGGCAGCGACTTTTATGTCGAGCAAGATGATGAAAAGACCGTCTTCGTCGTAAAGTCATGTGGTGGTGGAGGTAAACTACGGAAAGAGGGCAAGCTGGATTATACAGATAGGCATCCAATGAATGGGGGGACGACAAAGAAGGCATATTGGTGGTCATGCGATCAGACGGGTGTTCCATACTATTGTGTTCATGCTCCACTCTGGCTCGATGTGCTCCCAAGAGAATGGGGATGGCCTATTTTTGAGTGTCACTATGGTAAGCAATTCGATGATGACGGAAATCCAATAGATGATCCCTGTAGAGAAATAATTTATAAGCAACCCAAATCATGAAGAATTATAAACTTTGGATTTGATGAGCTCCATTTTAAGCGCTTTGGGCAACAAGAGCAAACTGTTCGCCCAAAACAGGCAAGAGGTCCAAATTGTCAAAGACCAAAGGAGAAAAAAAGCCCGCTTGTCTAAAATTTGGATCCAACAGGAAGAGGTTCAAAACTGCCACCTTTTTATCTTGACTTGTTTGATACATTACAGTAATTGAAGAGAATTTTTGGGTAGAACAGAAAAATGGGAAAGTGTGCAACGGGGAAAATGTTTAAACTTTCTAACTGAAAAAGGGAGGGTATTACTATGAAGCGATATTTGTTAGATACGCCTTATGGGCAAATTCATTATGCAGTTGAAGGTGCTGGAGATCCGGTAATTTTGTTGCATATGACTGCGCGATCCAGGGATGAATATGCTGAAGTAATTCCGATGTTGGCCAAAAAATATAGAGTGATAGCCATGGATACTCTCGGATACGGTGATTCTGATAAGCCGTCCAAACAACTATCGATCGAAGATTACGCGAAAACCGTGGTAATGATCATGGATGAAGTGGGTGTTAAGAAAAGCAATGTAATTGGTCGGCATACCGGCGCATTCATTGCAATGGAAGTAGCTGCGGCCTACCCTGAACGGTTAGACAAACTGATCCTTTCTGAACCACACTATCATGATGAACGAATGAGAAAAGGGGAAGAGGTCCAGGCGTTCTTCAGAACTTGGGTAGCATTCTGGAAGGAGTGGCTTAGAGGCGGTACAAAAGATGATGGTTCACACTTTATAGAAGCGTGGGAGACAATAAGAGAACATGCTCCATCAATGCCGCCAAGCCTCATAAACAGGATAATCCTTGAACATCTTAAAGCTGGGGATTCGAGTACGAACGCATATTATGCTGTTTTTAGCTATCCAATGGAGAAACGAATACCTTTGATCCAATGTCCAACACTCTTAATGTGGGGCACCAAGGATGTAATAACGTTCGATTTGGGAGGTCCTATGGAAAAAACGAACGAAATCATTAAAAGAAAGAAAGTAGTTTACATTGAAGGCGGCACGTTTGTCCTTCCCAATATGATGCCTGAAAAATTCGCTCAACCTATCCTTGATTTTTTTGAGAACCCCGGAGTTTGAGAGAGAAATCTCCGCGATGCTCTTCGATGGTTTTGGTGATAGGTTTTGCAGGACTTCCATTACCTATTTGACATGGAGATGATTGATATTTAAGAATGGTGCAGGTGGGTTTTTGACAGGCTGATTTTACGTTAGCCCTGCACAACTATAGTCCTTGATAGATTAGTGACTGCCTGTGTTAATTCCCAAGGAATGATATTTTCGGAATTAACTCAATAACCATTTTCGACAAGTTAGAAAATTACATTGTCAATTTTGCGTCAGATCTTTTATAACGGCCTAAATTAAAATAACATAACAAATAAAAAAGGAGGGATTATAAGTGAAGTTGAGAGATAAGGCTGCGATAGTTACCGGTGCGAGTAGAGGAATTGGCAAGGGAATAGCAATTAGCTTGGCCCGAGAAGGTGCTAACGTAGTCGTTGTTGCCCTTAAGTCAAGGGAAAAGCTAAATGATGTGGCTCGTGAGATTCAAACTTTGGGTTGTAAGTCACTCCCGATATTGGCAGACGTTAGTGATAGAGAAGAAGTCAATAGAATGGTTGAAGAAACGTTAGAAAAATTCGGGAAGATAGATATACTGGTCAATAATGCTGGTATCATTAAGATATCTCATGTTGTGGAAATGATCGAGGAAGAATGGGATGAGATCCTTAACGTTAATCTGAAAAGCGTTTTCCTTTGCAGCAAAGCAGTGGTTCCGCACATGATCAAACAGAAAAGCGGAAAGATCATTAACATTTCTTCCACCGGTGGAAAATCAGGATTCCCGGGAATAGCTCATTACTGCGCCTCCAAATTCGGGATTTTAGGTTTCACCCAATCGTTAGCCAAAGAACTGGGAGTGCATAACATTACGGTTAACGCTCTCTGCCCGGGAGAAGTGAAAACAGAAATGTGGACAAAATTTTTGTGTGTAGAGTGGAGTAAAGGCATGGATATCCCGTCAGAAGAATACTATGATTACTTTGTTAAGACTTACAGTCCTGTTGGCAGGGGAATGAGTGTAGAAGATGTGGGGGAAGCAGTGGTATTCTTTTGTGCAGTGGACAACTTAACTGGTCAGGCCTTAAATGTATGTGCAGGAACCGAGATGCATTAGCTTAGGGTTCAAGGAGGTTAAGATTTAAAAGGCTAAATGATAACATGTTCCGCCTCTTTACCCTGGATGCATTATGATGGCACCAACGAACTTTTGAAAATTTTCTTATCCAAGGATTTATGATATTCGTTTCAATTTTTGAGATATACAACCTATTTATAGGTCCTGCCTTGAGCGGGAAAGGCTTAGAAACTAGAGGAAAGGAAGGATAGAATATGAAGAGGTATTTCTTAGATACACCTTATGGGCAGATTCATTATATAATTGAAGGTTTGGGCGCTCCGGTAATTTTGCTACATCAGACCGCACGGTCCATAGGTGAATATGCTAAACCTAAACTGAGCGATTTTTTGCAATAAAAAAACCCACCCAAATCGGGTAACATTGTGGTATAACAGTAAAAGAAGGATCAATAACTAACCACAACTGTAACCCAACGGGTGGGAGAATATTATGGCATATTGTAACAAAGATACAGCTAATGGCAACACAATTATTCACGATGTAGAAGTAACTGATGATGTTCTCACCAGCCGAGCTGGTTTGAGCTTGTTTGTACGATATCTTCAACAATTAGAAGCGTCCAAAAATAATGGTTAACCAAATTATAACAAAAAAGGAGGAGAGCCGTGGGATTACACTGGTTGAAAGGGGATTTGTCATATCCATCCAAGAGAATACCCTTACCTTGGGCCACAGCTATATTAGTGATATTAATTTTGCCGCTTTGTTTTTATTTAGGTAAATGGAATTTTACCCTTTGGGTAAGTTTCATTGTGTGGGCGGAGTACTTTGCTCTTGGCGCGAAGGCAGATACTTGGAAATTAATTATTCCTTCTCTCCCGTTCGGAGCAGTCTTTGGTGCTGCCTGGTGCACTTCCGCTGTAGCTCTTTCTAAACCGCTTTCTGTGCATGTGGGTCCTGTGAATGCACTATATGCGTCTTTTGCCCTTACTAACCTCTTCTGGGTTCCGATCCTATTGTATGGGTTGAGGTGGACACATGCATTTACAGCTGGGACTTTGGCTGTTTTCAATGGCTTTAGTTTGCAACTTGGGGTATACCTCACTGGCTCCCTGCCTCAGGTGGGGCCAATGGAAAATCCATATTATCTCATATGGTGGAGTTTTGTATGGTCTGTTTTAATGGCATATGTTGGGTGGTTTTTTGGATGGCTTAATGTGGTATTAACCTTTCCGCGTATTACTAACGGTAAATAAAGTAGGCCGTTCCCCTGAATGAGTGGACACACCGAAAGGTTAGAGTTATAAGAGGGCTTTACCAAGAAGGTGTGTCATGAGTAAAGAGAAAAGACGGAATTATGATGGGGAATTCAAGTACGAAGTCGTGAGACTTGTGACCGAGGAGGGTAGGCCGTAGAAGAAAGGGAGTCCTGATGACTACGTGATTTTCCCCAAATCCCGGGGCTATGGTTCAGATCCTTGCCACGATGAAAAAAGGCTTTGTGACAAAGCGGGGGGATCTTAGCTACGCTCCCCTTTGGGGGAAAATTTGTAAGGCCTATCCCGCCTAAGGAATGGTTAGAAAAAACCAGAAAGGGTTTCGAGGAGGCGTTGGCTGCTGCAAAATGGGGGCAAGGCAATAGTTTCCTTTTGCCCGCGCATTCAATTCATAGAAGGGGTGCAGAGTTTATGTATTTGCCGAAATTCGAATATTTTGAGCCAAAGACAGTACCCGAAGCTTGTTCGTTGCTTTCCAAGTATGGGGAAAAAGCTAAGGTTCTGGCTGGTGGGACCGACCTAATAGGTCAGCTGAAGGAAAGAACAACGCAGTGTCACTATTTGATCAACCTAAAATTCATACCGGAACTTAAGGAAATTAAAAAAAATGGAAACGGCAAGGTTCAGTTAGGTTCATTGGTCACTCATACTGCAATTATTCAGTCGTCCATTATCAGAGAAGAATTTGATGTATTGACTGATACAGCTCGTAGCATGGGCAACTGGCAGACTCAGAATCTGGGAACCATAGGTGGTAATCTGTGCAATGCTTCCCCTTTCGGCTGACCTTCCTCCTGTGCTTATGGCGCTGGGGGCTAACGTGTGGCTCGTGAGTACCCGTGGATAAAGAGAAGTAAGGGTGGAGGATTTATTTAAGGGCCCCTTTGAGACAATCCTATCACCCGATGAAACTGTATTACGCCCCGATTAATAAGCACAAGAAGGTGGCTCGAGTTGCTAAACAGGTCGCCGACTCCTGAGAAGCCGTGTTTATGGAGAACTGGTTTGTTTCTTATGAAAGCGAGGAGCGGCTGTCTATTCCTATGACATAGCTTGCATAGGAAGGTTGAATAGGTATAAGGAATGAGAGTATATGCGAATGGCCGATGATGATCGGAGGGTAGTGCAATGGTTCCAGATCAAGTAAATGATACAGATTTTTTTCTGGATGAAAATATCTTTAAAGGAAGAGGTGACCGGATAGCTGTTTATTGCAGAAACGAGCGCTTCACGTATAGGGACATTTTCACTCTCACTAATAGAGTCGGCAATGTACTTAAGGAACTGGGTGTGGAAGTTGAGAACCGGGTGTACATGGCACTTTAGGATTCCCCGGAATTTGTGGCAACTCATTATGCAACACAGAAGATAGGAGCTGGAGTTACCCCTGCGTATACTTTTTTATCACCAAAGCAGTACGAGTATGAGATAAATCTTCTCAGGCCGAAAGTGATCGTAGCAGATACCAGCTGCATAGACAGGTTAAGGGAGGCTGCGCAACGAACGAAGTACCCAAAGGCGTTTGTCACCTTAGGTGTACCCCCTTCCACATTAAGGCCAAAAGAGTATGACTTTTACACTATGGTTGAACGTGCCTCTCCAGAGCTTGAAGTGGAACCTACCCATAAGGATGATATCGCACGGTGGGGGTTCTCGGGAGGGAGCACGGGCTACCCGAACCACGGGTTTACCTCACGGTGCCCTAATCCATAGCTTCTTGAGCTTTCAGCAAATCATGCGTTATACTGAAAATGATGTGATACTTCCCATTCCTAAGCTCTTTTTTGGCTATGCGCTCACCGGTACAATTTTGCATCCTTTTCGGGTCGGTGCGGCAGCGGTGTTATTTCCAGAAAGGACCACGGCGAAAAGGATATTTGAGCTCGCGGAGCAGTATAAGCCCACGATCCTTATTCAGGTGCCCAGCATGATGAGAAAGATGCTTCAAACGCCGAAAGAGGAAAGGACTGACTTGAGCAGTATACGTTTGTGTACCTCTGGGGGTGAGCATCTCTCAGCCGATCTTTTAAAGGTGAGTGGTGTTTGGATCTTGCCACTGGAAATAGAGAAGTGCGTCCAGACTCATCCTGATATTGCTGACTGTGCGGTAGTTGGGGTAAAGGACGCCGATAGTCTCGACACGGATCATTGAGGGCATAGTAATATAAGAAAGCTTTTAGAAAAGGGTTGCACGCAATGCTGTCCAAATTAGGTTGCATAATCGAAAAGTGGTAATTGGACAGGATAATCCATGGGTTTAGGGAATGGATCATCAAGCCAAGCCCATAAACTCTTACGAGCAAAGAGATTCATTCTTACTAAGGCAAAAAGGTTACTCATCGACCAAGAGAACTTTGCCTTCACTTTGAGATACCAAAGCAGCAAATAGACAACAAGTGCTGTCCAAATTTGAATATGTAAAGCATTCGCTGAGGTCCCTACAAATGTCTTAATACGTAAGTGTTGCTTTAGATTCCGAAAGAGAATTTCAATTTGCCAGCGATCTTTATAAATCGCACTGATAGTAGAAGCACCAAAGGTAAGGTGATTCGTCAAAAGCACAACCATTTCCCCAGTTTCAGGATCAAGAGCCTCAATGCGGCGGAGCGGATAGGGACAATTCTGATAACTATAAAAGCCGGTAAGCTCAATGATCTCATCTCTCACGATGTTTCGATGGGAAGGAGGGATATGGATCCCCACTACCCGATAGGCAATGTTCTCCTTGGCCCGAGTAACGAACCATACTCCCTGGCGGATAAGGGATGCAAACCAGGAGAAATCCACAAAAGCCCGATCAAAGGTGAGAATGGTTCCCGAGGACCACATCAGTTTCCGGGCAACGTTGACTTCGTGGACCTTACCAGTGGTGATGTAAGCATAAGAAGGAAGATAGCCATTGTGGTCTAAGGTAAGGTGAAGTTTTACGGCTCCTTTGGTTTGACGAAATTTCGCCCAATCGAAGATACGGGCGCACAGGTCAATAACGGTCGCATCAATACTTAAGAGGTTATTCTTGAAACGGAACTTATGTCCGCTCTGAAGGAGACGGCATTGGGAAAGGAATTGATAAAAGATGGTCTGATAGAGTTGCCAGGGTCGGTGGGCATTGGCGTAAGCGAGGCTGGAACGTTTCATGAGCTTCGCTCCCAGGTGATAGAGAAAGGATTCCTGACTGGCCATTCCTCCGATGATTTCTCTGAGGCTCTTCGCCTTGGCAAGCCGATAAAAGAGCATGGCAATAAACTGATCCCAACAACTAATTCCTCGGGCATGACGTTCTCCAGAATGTTCCTGGACGGCCTTTTTAAATTCATATCTCGAAAACAAACTGAGCAGTTGACAAAAGATACTATGATATTTTATCATGCCATTAACCTCCCGTTTCTAAAGGTATTTTATATTATGCAAACAACCATACCTTACTACGGGAGGCTCTTTTTTAATAGCTAATTTGGACAAGATTATGTAACATTATATAATCCCGAATTTCGCAAGCCTCCCAAAATGTCATTGCGAGGAACGAAGTGACGAAGCAATCCCTTCACCTAAAGATTGCTTCGCTATCGCTCGCAATGACAGGAATGGTAAGGTTTTTTCAGATACCCTTGCGAAATTCAGGATAATGCGTTCTTATTAATTTCTTGTTGTTTAAAGAGGAGGGAGAATAGCTAATGCCAGATACATATCCAAAGTTCAAAGCCGCCGTGGTGCAGGCGGCGCCCGTTTTTATAAACCGAGAGGCTACTGTTGAAAAAGCATGCCAGCTTATCCTGGAGGCCGGCAAGGGCGGGGCACAATTAGTGGCTTTCCCCGAAGTTTTTATTCCCGGATACCCCTATTGGATTTGGATGGATGTGCCCCTATCGTATGGGCCGTGGCAACGGCGCCTTTTCAAAGAAGCAGTCGAAATCCCCAGCGAATCCACGGAGGCACTCTGCCGTGCGGCCAAAGCTGCCGATACTTATGTAGTCATCGGGGTAAACGAGAAAACTTCTACCAGTATGTCGGCTCTGTGGAACACCAATATAGTCATCGATAGGCGAGGGACGATATTGGGAAAGTGCAGAAAACTCCAACCGGTATCGGTCGAGAAGGTGGTTTGGTCGCTCGGGGACGGTAGCGCTCTCAGAGTGTTTGATACCGACATCGGAAAGTTGGGCACGCTTATTTGCGGTGTTAATGCAAATCCTTTAGCACGCTATGCCTTACTCGCGCAAGGTGAACAGATCCATGTAGCTAATTACCCCGCCTTTCCTGCCTCTGCTGGTTTTGATTTTACGGACCAGATCAGGGTGAGATCGAGGGCTCACAGCCACGAGGGAAACGTATTCACCTTAGTTGCAAACAGCACCTTGAGCCAGGAGATGTTGGAAATGCTGGGCGACACCGAGAGCAAGAGGCAGTGGTTGAGCGGCCGCCCTGCCTCCTACAGTGCTATCTTCGGGCCTGGAGCCGAGCCGGTGGCCGAACTTGTTGATGAAGAAGGGATTCTTTACGCCGATATTGATATCGAGGAAGAGATTGATCAAAAACAGGTCGTTGATACTATTGTACGCGATACTCGGTTCGACGTGGTATCGCTCAATTTAAATACCGACGAGGGTAGTGGAATAAAGCTGTTTAGCGGTGGGCAAGAGACTGGCGAGAAGAGGCTGAAGCCGCTGTTTACCAGTGAGCTTCAGGCGTTACTAAGGAGAAACATAGCGGAACTGGGACAAACATCTGATCTGCTTCGCCAGTTAGTTGAACAAGGCGCTGCCGGGAAATCTCACAAGCCTTAAGAGGAGGCTTTTTATGTAACAGTAGCAACAGCTAAACGACGGTATAGCTTCAAGCGGGTTAAGATCCTTCCAATTGGAGGGGGTATAGGTTTATTGATCGTCTTTTTTATGCATGAATCGAAAAATAAAGCAGGTGCCGATGAATTTACTTAACCCATGCCGAGGTTTCCTGGGAACCTTCGGGCATACAGAGGCTATTCGCCGGCAATGAAACCCCGGATTCTTTGCTGCAGGTGGGAGGGAATCCAGGCATGAGGCATTTGCATAAGGAGGACCATTTAAAAGATAAAGTAATGGTCCCAAATACCTATCATAATAAAAGGAGGATCAGCTATGAAACGATATTTCTTAGACACGCCGTATGGGCAAATTCATTATGCGGTTGAAGGTTCCGGTGACCCGGTCATTCTTTTACACCAGACTGCACGATCTACAAGTGAATACGCTCGGGTAATCCCTATACTGGCAAAAAAATATAAGACTATAGCCATGGATACGCTTGGGTTTGGTGACTCGGATAAACCCTCCGCACCAACGGCAATAGCGGTTTATGCAGAAACTGTAAAAATGCTTATGGACGAGATAGGGGTGGAGAAAGCAAATGTAGTGGGAAGGCACACAGGCTCGTTTATTGCGATTGAAGTAGCTGCTGCCTACCCAGAACGGGTAGACAAACTCGTACTTTCTGAGCCTCACTATCATGATGAACGCATGCGAAAAGGAGAAGAGGTCCAAGCACTGCTGAAAACCTGGGTGAAGTTCTGGGTGGACTGGCTTAAGGACGGGACAAAAGAGGATGGGTCGCATTTTGTTGAAGCATGGCAGGTACTTAAAGAACATGATGAGACAATGCCGCCAGATCTGTTGAATAGAATTATTCTTGACTACCTTAAGGCTGGTGGTGGGGGCACATATGCGTATAACGCAATCTTTAGCTATCCCATGGACCAACGCCTACCACTGATCCAATGTCCCACGCTCATTATGTGGGGTACCAAAGATATCGTAACCTTCGATTTGGGAGGTCCTGTAGAGAAAACCAATGAAATTATTAAAAGAAGAAAGGTCGTATACATAGAAGATGCGACGTTTGTCGCGGCGGATAGAATGCCTGAAAAATTTACTCAACCCATTATCGAGTTTCTTGAGAACCCGGGAGTTTGACAGAGACAATCTCCTTGATCATTGCTTGAAGATTATTGTTCACAGGTTTTGTAAGGAGTTCAAGTAGACTTCTTTTCAAGCAGAGGTCATTTGTATAAATTTCTTTGAAACAAACCAAAAGCCTATTTTATGGGCTCCATAAGTAATATTTTTTTAAGGAGTTTTCATTGATTAATAAGTATTTGAGAGGAAATAATTGAGTATGAAGAGATATTTTCTGGACACACCTTACGGGCAGATTCATTATGTAGTTGAAGGTTTTGGCGACCCGCTAATTTTGTTACACCAGGCACCTCGTTCTATTGATGAATACGCTAAGATAATTCCCATCCTTTCCCGAAAGTATCGAATAATTGCTATGGACACGCTGGGATATGGAGATTCCGACAAGCCGATAGAACAGCCATCCCTGGAAGATTATGGCAGGACTGTAGTGTTGCTCTTGGACAAGATGGGTATTGAGAAAGCCAGTTTTGTTGGACATCACATGGGAGGAAAAGTAGCTACAGTAGTGGCTGCAGCCTATCCTGATCGCGTCGATAAACTCGTGCTTTCGGGCCCCGGAATATTAGATGATGCGGAAAGGAAAAAAGCAGCAGAAGAGATGTTTACAAGGTTCTGGAAAATAAAGGACGATGGCTCACACTTTATGGAAGTTTGGCAATTTTGGAAGGAACATGATCCTTTATTACCATCTAACCTCTTAAACAGAATAGTTCTCGATCACTTACGGGCTGGTGGCAAGGATGGCAAGACAGGTCCATATGGTTTTATCGCTGTTTTTCGATCTGAATCGGAAAAGCTTTTATCAGCGATCCAGAGTCCAACTCTTATATTATGGGGCACCAATGATTTGACAACCTTTGGTTTCCCGAAAGAAAATGAGGAAAAGGTTAATAAGGCGATCGCACGTAATAAGGTAATTTATATTGAGGGGGGGACTTTTGCAGTCATCAATATGATGCCAGAGAAATTTGCGCAACTAGTACTCGACTTTCTAGACAATCCTGGGATCTAACAGGTAACCTTTTCTCCTTTTCTAAGAAGCAATATTTCTCCGAACGAGATCTTCTGAGAAGTAGAGAACATAATTTTTTCAAGAGGCATAAAAACTATTATTATATGCTAAAAATATAGAAAGGAAGGATCAACGTAATACTCCTAACTGTAAAAGCCCTTCGGGGTAAAGTACCTTTTTTAACTTCAAGTTCGGCGTCCAGAAAGAGGTGTATGTAGATGGGAGTCGGGCAAATATATATGGGGGGATAAAAAATGGCAATAAAAACCCGTGAGGAATATATTGAAAGTCTGAGAAAACAAAAACCAAAGATTTACATGCTCGGAGAAAAGGTGGAAAGCGTTGTCGATCATCCCATCTTAGGTGTTGGGGTAAATATGAACGCCCAGAGTTGCGATTTTGCCTGCAACCCTGAATTTCAAAAGTTGGCAGTGGTACAATCACCTTATGTCAATGAAGAAATAAGCCGATGGATTCACATACCGGAAAATGCAGAAGATGCACTTGCCATCCTAAGAATGATGAGGGAATGTGGAGGATTTTGTGGCGTTGCCTGCGTTTATAGAGAAGTTACCGGCCAGACCCTTCTTTGTGCTCTCGCTACCGCTTACGATATCGATAAAAAATACGGAACGAAGTATTACGGCAGGATGGTAGACTTCGTTAAATATGTTCATAAGAATGACATCGCAATTGGAGGTGCCGTAACCGACGGTAAAGGTGATCGCCAGCTGAGGCCAATTGAGCAACCTGACCCAGACATGTTTCTCAGGGTAGTTGACAGAAGAAAAGATGGAATAGTGGTAAGAGGGGGGAAGATTCACGTCACATCTGGTGCATATATGAATTATCAACTTGTTGGCCCGATTCGACTGATGCAGGAGGATGAAAAGGATTATGCCGTTGCTTTTTTTACTCCCATTGATGCCAAGGGAATTACTATTATAGTCCGAGGCCCTGAGACACCAGCAGCGTGGAAGGATCCAGCTGATTACCCTTTAAGTTGGAATATGTCAACAGTAGAATGTCTTTATGTATTCGACGATGTCTTTGTTCCCAATGAGTTGATTTTTATGGATGGCCAGTATGATTGCATACCTACATTTGGTGTCAGTTTTTATGGTCATCACATGATGGCGAAATGTGCCTGTATAGCTGCTAATGTTGATCTTAAGATAGGAGCTACTGCGTTGGCTGCTGAAACTACTAATGTTGACAAAGCACCACATATCATTGATAACCTTACTGAGATGATGATGGGTGCCGAAATAATGTGGTCTTGCGGTGTCGCCTCTGCGGTACAAGGCTGGAAACATGAATCAGGCGTATGGTTTACAGATCCTCTACCTTGCAGTGCTGGAAAGGTTTACGCAGCGAAAAGGGAATGTTTAGACCAGGAACTTATGCTTTCTTCTGTTGGTGGTTTAGGAGCAACGATGGTATCTGAAAAAGATTACAAGAATCCAGAAACAAGAAAATGGATCGAGAAGTATTATAAAGGAAAAGTAGGAGTTTCAACAGAGCATAGAATGAAAGCATATCGGCTCGTTGCGGACTTAACTGAGAGTGAAGCGGCCGGCTGGCACCATTGGATAGCGATTGTGGGAGGGGCAATTCCTCCAGAACTCAAAGAATGGGTCAGGATGTACTACAACCTAGAGAAGGTTAAAAGTAGAGCGAAGAAACTGGCTGGAATAGAATAGTCATTCTTTCATGAGGTCTTAGTTAACAAAGGAAAAAGAAAAAGTATGAAGTAATAAATTATGATGATCTTTATTTGAATCTCGTAGAGGAGGATAATATGATGCCGAAAATAGCACCACCGTGTCGAGCATTTTGTCCCGCAGGCGTCAATGTTCAAGGTTATATTACCTTAGCAGCCGAGGGTAAGTTCAAGGAAGCATTAGAATTAATTAGAGAGGATAACCCTTTTCCCTCGGTCTGTGGTAGGGTTTGCTTACATCCTTGCGAAGCCGAGTGCCATCGAGCTAAGATTGATGATTCTGTGGCCATCAATGCGATCAAGCTCTTTATAGCAAAGCAAATGCACAAGGAGTCTATCGAAAAAACCGAGTCTGTTCCTAAAGTCTATGAAGAGAAGATAGCGGTGATTGGTTCTGGTCCGGCGGGATTGTCAGCAGCCTACTTCCTGGCTAAAAAAGGGTACCCGGTTACGGTGCTTGAATCTTTATCGAAACCAGGGGGAAAGCTAAGGGTATCAATACCCGAATATCGCTTACCCAGAGAGGAGCTTGATTTCGATATCCATCATATCCAAGCATTGGGGGTGGAGGTAATAACTCATACAAGATTAGGTAAAGATATTATAATAGAGAACCTCTTACATAATGGGTATAAAGCAATCTTCATAGCTGTAGGAGCTCATAAAAGCAGAAAACTGGGAATAGAAGGGGAAGACTTAGAAGGTATTATCTATGCTCTTGATTTCTTAAAAGTGGTGAATTTCGGGGAAAAAGTTGAACTTGGGGAAAATGTGGCAGTGATAGGAGGTGGCAACGCAGCCATCGATTCAGCGAGAACAGCTTTGAGGCTTGGGGCAAAAGTTCAGATCTTTTCCATTTTACCGAGAAATGATATTCCAGGGAATCCAGAAGAAGTAAAACAAGCTGAGATGGAGGGGGCGAGAATTCAATTTTTAGTGACACCGAAGAGGGTTCTCGGTGAAGGAGGAAGGATTAAGGCAATCGAGTTTGTCCGCATAAAGTTGGGGACCCCGGATGAGCTTGGAAGGAAAAGGCCCCTCCCCATTGAAGGCTCTGAATTCACGATGGAATTCGATACCATGATAATAGCGATAGGTGAGGATCCGGAGTCCATTCCACTTCCCGAAGGCGTTGAGGTTACAAAAGGAGGAACGATAGCTGCCGATCCAGATACTATGCAAACAGAACTTCCGTACCTATTTGCTGGGGGGGACGTTGTTACTGGAACGTGGCATGTGTTAGGTGCAATTGCTGCAGGAAAGAAGGCAGCAAATTCAATTGACTGTTTTTTAAGAGGGAAGCTGATCGAACTGGAAGCTTGGACACCCCAGGTTCACGATCTTCCTGAACATATATCCGTTACCTGGAGAAGAGAGGAGATGCCCCTTTCGTCCGTTGATCAACGATCATGCAACTTCAGTCCGGTAGAGCTTGGCTTTTCCCAAGAAATGCTCGTGCGAGAAACCGCACGCTGTATGAAGTGTGGCCATTTTGATAATTTGCTCTACAAAGAGGTCATAAGCCAGGATCTCTGTACCGCTTGCGGGACCTGTGTGGGAGTTTGTCCAGTAAGCGTCATCGAGATGAAAGGGACTATCCCAGAGCTCGTTGGTAATTGTGCCGCCTGTGGGTGGTGTTACCTCTCCTGCCCAGGAAAGGAAATAAATATTCAACAGCTAGATACGAATATATTCGGGCGTACTCGTAAAGAAAACGAGATGCGCATCGGAATTCATCTCAACTGTTATGCAGCAAATTCCTCTGAAAAAGAGATCAGGTATAATGCTACGAGTGGGGGAGTTATCACCAGCCTGCTCTTATATGCTTTTGACCACCGCCTTGTTGATGGCGCTATTGTTACAGGAATAAATGAAAAGGATCCGACTAAAGCAGCGCCTCTAGTAGCTACCAGTCGCGAAGAGATCTTAAGGAGCCAGAAGGCGAAGTATATGCTAGTCCCCGGTGGGTTACTCTCAGCACTGCGAGAGGCACTTCTTGAAAAAAACCTGAAAAAAGTAGCGATCGTGGGAAGTCCCTGCCACATCCATGCAGTGAGAAAACTACAGCTCAGCCTTGATCGTTATCAGAAAGCTGCTTACGGAGATAAGATCGCCTATACTATTGGCTTATACTGCGCCTTCAACTTTTTTCCTGAAGGAACAGCTACCATGATCCAGGCACTCGGCATACCAATGGAAGAAGTTAAGGAGGTGGGGTGGAGGGATACTTCAACCGCGCCGTTTCCCGGCAAGTTCTGCGTAACCACAAAAAGTGGCGATAAGCGTTGTTTGGAACTAATACAGGAATACATTATCCTCGGTGGTATTTATGACCATCCCCGATGCAGAATTTGTTATGACTGGGCAAATGAGGTTGCTGATATTTCAAGCGGTGACGAGGTAGATGTAGACAGCTTTCATAAAGCAGGCGCACAGCGGTCACATACTGTAGTGCGTACCAAAAAAGGCGAAGAACTATTTAATGGAGCGATGGCAGCAGGTTACCTTGATGTCACCCCAATTAGCGAAGAAGAGGTAGCCCGCAATGTCGGATTCATAATTAAAAAAATTGGTAATATCCCAAGGATCGAGGAAAGAAGAAAATTAGGATTGCCCCTTCCCAAGTTTGGTAACTATCCCTTTTATAACCCGGAGATTTAGCTTTAATTTCGCAATAATATTATTGAGGAGGATGAGGAAATGAAACAGAGTAGGAAATTCAAAATGCTCTTTGAGCCGATTCGAATCGGGTCTATGGAACTAAAGAATCGAGTAGTGATGCTCCCTTTAGAGAATAACTATGCCGCAGAAGATGGATTGGTTACCGAGCGGACTAAGAATTACTATGCGGAGCGAGCTAAAGAAGTAGGTCTTGTCATCGTTCAGATTACCTGCATTGACGCCCCAATAGGTAAAGCTTACCGTTATCAGCTTTGTATTGACAACGATCGACATATCCCTGGTTTAAGTGAGCTTGCACAGACCATCCATAAGTGTGACGCTAAAGCTATTATTCAACTTCACCATGCTGGAGCCAACGTTAAAGGTCACGAAATTGTGGCAGCATCAGCAATTCCGGTGATTCCTGGCGTTGTTCCTCGGGAACTCAGCGTTCCTGAAATCAAAGAGATCATCTCGCGCTATGTCACTGCAGCCCAACGGGCTAAAAAGGCTGGATTTGATGGAGTTGAAGTAGTGGCTAGTGGTGGTTACCTGGTGTGGGGCTTTTTATCACCAGCCTGGAATAAGCGTCGCGATGAATATGGCGGCGACTTACCGGGAAGAGCCAGATTCTTTCTTGAAATCATAAGTGCGATAAAGGAATCGCTGGGAAAAGACTTTCCGGTAACGTGCCGGCTTGCCATTAGGGAATATGTGACTCCTGGCGGCATGACGGTAAGGGAGACTCAGGAGGTGGCTAGAATGGCTCAAGACGCTGGTCTTGACGCCGTCACGATGACAGCTCTTGGGGGCACAACTAATTTCCCTAGTTCACCTGGTGCTTTATTGCCTTTAGCCAGAGCCATCAAACAGGCCGTCACAATCCCGGTGACGGCTACCGGCCGGATGGACCTTGAGGTGGGGGAGAGGGCGATAGTCGAGAGCAAGGGAGACTTAGTGGGTATTGGTCGGAGACTAGTGGCTGACACGGAATACGTGTCTAAGGCAGCCTCAGGGAGAGAGGACGAGATAGTACCGTGCATTGGCTGCATGCAATGCTTGCATACCTCTCTCATTCTGCATGAGCCAATGCGCTGCGCAGTAAATCCTGCCTGTGGTAAAGAGGAAGAATCCCGGTTAAATCCTGCCAGTATACCAAAGCGGGTCTTTGTAGTCGGTGGTGGACCGGCTGGCATGGAAGCGGCGATTACAGCGGGTAAAAGGGGATATGAGTTGACACTTTATGAGAAGGAACCTAAATTAGGGGGCCAGCTTAATCTGGCATCTATACCACCGGATAAAGAACATATTGTGCCCTTTACGAACTATCTGATTAATCAGATTAAGAAGCTCGGGATCAAGGTTGAGCTCGGGAATGAGGCTACCAAAGAGACAGTCGAGGCAGCCAAGCCTGATGCGGTTGTCTTCGCCACTGGAGTAAAGAACATTATTCCCGATATTCCGGGAATGGATAAAGCTCATGTGGTGACCGTTGAGGATGCCGTAACGGGCAGGGCAGAAGTGGGAATGGAGGTAGTGGTTATTGGTGGTGACCAAGTGGGTTGTGAAACCGCCGAATTCTTGGTGGAGAAGGGAAGGAAGGTTACCATCGTTGAGATCCTTGAAAGCATGGCAACGAAAATGAGTCCTTATCTGAGCGCACCATTTCTGGAGAGACTCGCTCGTAAAGGTATTGCCATGTATACAGGAGTAAAACAGGAAGAGTTTAAGAATAGTAGCCTCGTTATCACCACGAAAGAAGGTGAGGAGAAGACTATTGAGGTAAATACGATAGTGATAGCAACCGGAAGCAAACCCAATTCTGAGCTTTTCCAGGAGTTGAAAGACCGGGTTCCGGAAGTCTACTGCGTGGGTGACTGCGTCGAACCACGCAACATTATGGAAGCAACCACTGAAGGATTCAATATAGGTCGAACTATATAGATTAGGTTTTTCCCAAAATAAAAGGAGGCTATTGAGATGAGTGGACTGCACCCCTGTAACTAAGAAGGCAGGGCCACTTCTGACACTGCCTTTTATTATTGAACGATGGACATTTATTTCCATCTCATCTTTGTGTACGGAGGTGGAACAGGAGGTGGAACCCTAATGGGGACTGCCAAAGGCCTGGCCATCAAAACTGGTGGAATTGGCATCGGATATCCAAATTGAATAGCATTAAACCCATCAATAATCTCACCAAGGCTCTCCCTAGGAATCGAAAAGATCATCTCGTCATCCTGTGTCCTTGACCATTTTTTCTCCCCATAGCCCGGTATTGCCACCGTTGGTTCACCTTCGAGCATCGACTTAATGATCGAATCCGTACATGACATTATTCCGTCAGTGTCAGAAACTATTCGTTTTCCCCTCTTATATAGGCTTACAACAGCCAAAACCATTGCTGCCGCGGGATTACAGTAAACCATGATTACGTCAGCCGTCATTTTTGCTTGTTCTATTGGAGAGACTACCATGCCGGCATATTCTCCTTTTTTAAATTTGGGAACACCATCTAACACTTTTTTTGCAACTTCAAGATTCGAATATAAGTTAAACTCAATCCATGCTTTAGCAATATCTGCTTCATCTTCTAGTTCTCCCCATCCAAAAGCTATTGGAGCTGGACACAGTCCTTTCACGTCTTCATATGTCATCCCAATCGTCCAACCATACTCCCGGGCCATATTCCAGACTTGGCACATTAACATCCCGCCGCCAAAATCTTTTAAGGGTCGCAGAACTCCATCAGGTATTTCCTTTGAATCTTTTACTAGTTTAACCGCTAATGGGGGAGTTCTAGGTCTAATACGCTTATAAATCTCTATACCTTGACTAATCCATTCTTCCATAATTGACCTCCATTTTTTATATTGTTTCGAATTTATATTTAAAATTTTCTTCTGTTTGAAT
>JAZDOO010000092.1:0-19041 GCA_043798555.1 Pseudomonadota bacterium
GGGGGGGAAAATTACTTTTTTCAGAGTTCTGGTATCTTCATTATCCCAGCCGAATTCCAGGCAGGATAGGGTGCCCCAAAAGAAATTGGGCAGCAGAGAGCCGCTTTCGACCTTCCAACTGAACTTCAGTAAGAAGAAGGCTTCTTTCGCCGGCACTCACCCGAATGCCTGCATCTGTTGCTTTGAGAACGGTACCAGGCGCTTGGTCTGAAGCTTCCCTAAAAGCCTGAGTCTGAAAAATCTTTAATTGCTTCCCCTCTAAATAGGTATAGGCTCCTGGCCAGGGGTTCATTCCTCGAACGTGGTTACCAATTGTTTCCGCAGGCCTTTTCCAATCAATAAGCCCATTCTCTTTTTTCAAGGGGGGAGCAAAGGTAGCTGCTGTGTGGTCCTGTTTCCGCGGGGTTAATTCCCCTTTCTTCCATTGCTCAATGGTTTCCGTCAATGCTTCGGCTCCTAACTGAGCTAACCGGTCAAAAAGTTCGCCCGCGTTTTCGTCTGGCAAGATATCTACCTTTTTTTGGATTAATATGTCTCCAGTATCGAGCCCTTTGTCCATCAACATGGTGGTAATTCCGGTGGTTTTCTCCCCCCGGAGTATCACCCAGTTTACTGGAGCAGCACCTCGATAATGAGGCAAGAGGGAGGCATGAACGTTGATAGAGCCCCATCGTGGAAGTTCCAAAATGCGTTGAGAAAGAATTTGCCCAAAGGCAACTACCACAATAAGATCCGGGGATAATTTGCGTAAGGTTTCAATTGAACTATCGTTATTTATGCTCTCAGGCTGGTAGAGAGGGCGGCCATGCGTTAATGCCAAGGCTTTAACCGGGGAGACCGTAACCTTTCGTCCCCTGCCTTGTGGTCTATCTGGCTGGGTAAAGAACCCAACTACGGTATCCTTGCTTTCTAATAAGCTTATTAATGCTGGGCAGGCAAATGGGGAGGTTCCCATGAACACAATGCGCCATGTTTCTGATGCCAAAGTTAAACGTCCTCGAAAAGGGTCAGTTTTTTAAATTCTCGATACCGGTTCTCGATTTCTTGGAAGGTAAGCGAACGAAGACGATTAATACTGATTTGTTCCACCACAAACGAGGCCATGACGCTTCCGAAAATGATTGCCCGACGTAAGCCTCCATCGTGAAGGTTATGGGAATTAGCAAGGTATCCCATAAATCCCCCGGCAAAGGTATCTCCAGCTCCAGTGGGGTCAATAGTATCCTCAAGGAGATAGGCGGGAGCAGAAAAAAGGGAGGTTTCCGTAAACATCAATGCTCCGTAATTTCCCTGTTTTATAATTAGGGATTTGGGTCCCAGTGATAAAATTGATCGCGCTGCCTTAACCAGATTGGCTTCCTGGGCAAGTTCCCTGACCTCCGCTTCGTTAATAATGAGTATATCTACCCATTTAATCGTTTCTTTCAATGCCGCTAACTTGTTTTCGATCCAAAAGTTCATGGTATCACACGCGATGATCTTCGGCCGGTGAACCTGATTTAAAACCTTCAATTGTAATTCAGGATCAATATTAGCCAGAAAAACATATTCTGAGCGGCGATAATGATCAGGAATAGTGGGATTAAATTTTTCAAAAACATTGAGCTGGGTATTCAATGTGTGGGCTTCGTTAAGGTCATAGCCGTAGCTTCCTTCCCATCGAAAGGTCTTGCCCTTCTCTTTTTGTAACCCGTTTAGATTTATGCCCCGTCCTTGGAAAAATTGAATATGCTCTTCGGGAAAATCTTCTCCCACCACTCCCACTAAATTTACATCCGTGAAAAAACTTGCTGCTATTGAAAAATAGACGGCTGAACCTCCTAAACCTTCAGTAACTTTTCCAAATGGGGTCTCAATCGAATCTAATGCTAATGAGCCAACTACCAGAACACTCATATTGTCACCTCACCCATTAGCAGGTTGGGTCTCTGCTTTCTCTTGCCACGTTTCCAAATTTTGCGGTTCTCCTCCATTAAGGGAAAAGATAGTTCCTTGAAACACAAGCCTTACCACCTCTCCAATTTTGCCAAATGGCTTAAGTGGTATATCATTCACATTTATTTTTATACCCCCTGCGTTTCCAATTTTGATTTCAATTTTCTCTTTTGCCTCCCAGGCCGCCACCTTCCCTTGATAGAGCATCATTTCAACTGCGGGGTTATTATCGATCATAACTTCTACCCAGGTATTTAATTGACCTTCCACTTTCATTTTTAACGGGATAGGGAGTGCAGGAGAAACCTGCACTTCTGAGAGTATATTGTCTTTTGGTACTTCTTCTTTGGGTAATTCTTGAATCCCGCTTTGAGGCGGAGGCTTTTCTGTAAGCACACTCTCTTTTGGAGGAGCGGTAACCTTGGGCGTTGGGAATGCTATCTTTGATTTCTTTAAGGTTTGATGTTCTGCAATTGGTTTCACCATGAAGGGACAACTGACAAAAAAAAGGTAAAGTAATCCCCCAAGTAATCCAGTTATTAAAAGTAATAAAATTAACACTTTTTTTCGATCCGCTGGTCTCCTTAATTCTTCCTTTATATAGAGTTCCTCGGCCTTCTTGGTGACAGTAGGCACGTCTTTATATAACTTTAATAATTCCTTTTCATCTAACCCCACCTGCCGGCAATAGGAACGGATAAATCCTTTGATATAAACTGGTGGAAGTGGTAAAGCATCATACTGATCATTCTCTATCGCCTCGATAAATTTAATATTTATTTTTATTGCAATCGCTATTTCTTGTGGGGAAAGATTTTTTGCCTCTCTTGCTTTTCGTAATTGTTCACCCAATAATTCCATGGTTAATTTCCTTTATTTTTGAATAGTTACAAGCTAATCACTTGAAAAACAGGTACCACAATTTTGGCGATAAGACAAGAGAAAGTTAGAGGGTAATTATGTTTATTTTTGTGGCTAAAAGTGATATTTATATAAAGAGAGGGCTGAAATGCTAAAGCGTCAGCAATTCAATAGCCGGGAGGTGACGGGTGGATTTTTTGAATTTTTTAATTGCGGTTACCGCCCTGATTATTGCAATTTTAGCCTACCAGCAATCAGCAAAATCAAGAGATCTAAAAACTCGAGTTAACTTTCTCAGGGATATAACCGCTGATGCCTTATCCAGGATGGAAAAGGCCCTGCGCAAAGAACCTAAGCAAGACGAACATAGTCCCGATCAGCCTTCTTCGAAATAACCCTTTGGCCAGATGAGGAGAGAGAACATGTATGTTCCATTAATTACAACTTTTTTATTGATTTTAGGAATTACTGTATTTGCCTTTCAAAATGGAATACCTCTGGAAGTTAAATTTTTTGTTTGGGGCTTTAAAACTTCCCTCATTGGTGTTATCTTTGGCTCATCCTTAATCGGCGCCCTTATCGTGGCAGTTTTTACTTTTCCTGGAATTTTAAAAAAGCACTTTAAAGAAAAGCAACTCACCAAACAGGTCCGGGGCTTGGAAAAAAAATCCCAGGAGCTGGAAAACCAACTAATAGAAAGGATGGGGATGAAAAGTGCACCCCCGGGTAACCAAGGATAGACAACATTATGAGACAAAAGCAACTGGACATGACTATGGAGAATGTGAAATTTAGATTTGAGGCAGAAGAAGTAAGAGTTTAAAAACATGATCTGAAAGTTCCAGTTTTTATGCCTGAACTCCCTGAAATTGAAACGATAAAAAATGACCTTGGCCCCTATGTGGTTGGGAAAAAAATCACCAACGTGACCTTCCTACCTGACCCCAAAATACGAATTCTTCGCCGGTTCCCTTCCCAAGATGAATTCATTAAAGAAGTACGAGGTACGCGCATTCATAACCTTCGACGACGAGCAAAGTACCTGATTTTTGACCTTCAACCATCCCGGACATTGGTGGTACACTTAGGAATGTCTGGCCAGTTGCTTCTTCGGAAGACTGATTCACCACCAGAACCGTACCTGCGAGCCGTGTTTCATCTCGAAAAAGATACCCACCTTAGATTTGTTGATCCCCGAAAATTTGGCGAATTATTTATTAAACTCCCTTCATCACAGGATGGTCTATTTAACTTAGAGAGATTAGGACCAGAACCTTTAGAAAAGGGGTTTTCGTTAGCATATCTGACCCGTATCATCAAGAAGTCAAAACGAAATATTAAAGCTTTTTTAATGGACCAAAAGTGTATAGCCGGTTTAGGAAACATTTACAGTGACGAAAGCCTTTTTAGGGCGAGAATTCACCCAACCCGTCTTACCCATACCTTAGAAGATGATGAAATCCGAAGGCTCCACCGATCAATCCGCAATACCCTCAGGGAAGCGATTTATAGCCGAGGTACCACTGCTTCGGATAAACGTTATCGAGATGGATTAGGCCGGATGGGAACATTTCAGGACATGCTCCAAGTGTATCAGCGACGAGGAAATCCATGTTATCAATGCGGAACGATTATTGAAAGCGCTCGGATCGGGGGAAGGACTGCTTCTTTTTGCCCCCGATGCCAAAAGTGAAAATAGGGTCATCCTCTCCAGGAGAAAGAGCTAACCTTGAGCTAAGATATGAGTAAAGTAATCGAAATTAAAGACCATATTGAATTAGAGCGCCAGAAGAAACAAGATGCCGAGAAAAGGCGTCTTGTTCAAGAATTGCTGCAATTCTTACAATGTTCCACGTGTAGAATGAAATGTTCCCGGTGTGGCTCTCAAGTGGATGTTTTAAGCGACCTCCCCTATCCGCCTGATATCCCTTTTAACCTCTGTAAAATTTGTAAAGAAGAATATCTGGAATACCAACGATCACTCCATGACTTGGACAGCAAAGATACCTTATGGCACAACCAAGAGTGGAAAGCGATGTGGAGTTTATGGATTGAATATCAGAAGGCCTCAAGAAAATTCATAAATTCAAGAGAGGTAAGAGAGCTATTTGAGCAGTCCAAAAAGTAACCTAACACCTTTGGCTTTTAGATAAAAAAACAAAATCAACACCTTTCTGAATTGACTTTCTTTGAAGTGATGTTATTGTATAAGCGTAGATGTCACATTCAGAGATATCCACAATTAACCCAAGACGTTGGAAAGGGGGTGAACCTATGTTAAGAAAAAAATTCATGTTGCGTCCGATAGCTCATTGTTCCTATTGTTCAGAAGGTGGTTGCTGTAGATAGTCCTGGGCATGACGTTAAACTGCTCAGAGCGTGCAAAGAAACCCCGGTTACTTGTGAGTAATGGGGGTTTCTTTCTTTAGCGGACCTTTAAAGCCCAGAGATAACCTCCCCTCCTTATCTTGACTTACAATAATTTTTATAATATATATGAAATTTATTCATAGATAGTAAACGTAATTTATGGTATGGTAGTAACAAAGAGAGATTATCTCTCTCCAAGGGAAATTTTTTAAATAGCAACCTGTCTTAAGACAAGGATACTATCATGGAAAAGGTTTTTATCTACAATGACCTTTTAGGGTTAAAAGGCTCCTTGGGTGTTCTTCAAACCATACATGACAAAGGCTATTATGATGTTGTCATAACTATTAAAGAAAAGAGGCATCGAGTATTCTTACCCATAACCCAGACAGTGATCATTTTTCGTGAACCCATGATTGAAATGGATCGTTCCTTGGAGCTTGAATAGGATAGTTTATCATTATCCTGAGATAGTATTTCGTAATGTTACCGTTTATAATTTGCTAACCGAGAACCTTATAAGTTTAATCGGTTTTTAAAAACCTGTTTCCCAAGGGAATGCAGGTTTTTTATTGATAAGGCCAGTTATTAGATGATGAAAAAAAAAGCCGTTGAATCCATAGGGATTTTCCTCTTTTCGGTTTGTATAGCACTCATAACCAACTACTTTCGCCCCGATGGGTTACCTCTGGTAAGGTCTGTTTCCTCACCAC
Source organism: Pseudomonadota bacterium (assembly GCA_043798555.1). Taxonomy (GTDB): domain Bacteria; phylum Desulfobacterota; class WTBG01; order JAGOGO01; family JAGOGO01; genus JAZDOO01. Next base: position 5,880 of record JAZDOO010000092.1, read on the forward strand.
TTCCTTTTTTATCAGAAAATGAATTGGGGAGGGGGGTTACTCTTCAGATTTTTCTTGAAAAATTGAACCAATCAGGAGTGCTCATTCTCGATGCTCGCTCTCCTGAAGAGTTTCAGGAAGGTCACGTTCCCGGGGCAAAAAAATTGCCATATGAATATTTCTCTGAGAAATCCCCACAGATACTCCAAGGCATTCCCTTTGACCAGGAGATTATTACCTATTGTGAGGGGATTGACTGTTCAAATGCTGAAGACCTCACCCTTTTGCTTAAAGAAATGGGATACAAAAATGTGAAGGTATTTCCGGGAGGGTGGGAAGAATGGACCGAAAACAGGATGCCAGTGGAGGAGTAAAAGGAGTTTGATTAAAAAAATAATCACTCATCCGTATACGGCATTATTTTGTAGGTTAGTGTTAGGAATAGTGTTTATTTATGCCAGTGTGGATAAAATCCTCCATCCCGAAGCATTTGCCCGTTCAGTTCAGAACTACAGGATCTTGCCTGTAGAAAGTATAAATCTCTTCGCGATTATCCTCCCCTGGGTAGAGGTAGTATGCGGGGTGTTACTTTTGTTGGGGTTATTCACTGGCGGAACCATATTGCTTATGACTTTATTGATACTTGTCTTTTTAATTGCTCTAAGCTCTGTAGTAATCAGGGGAATTGATATAAGCTGCGGCTGCTTTTCTTCTAATGGAAATGCGCCTATCACTTTTTTGTATGTTCTTAGAGACTTGATACTCTTCGCCTTGGCTTTCCAGGCCCTCCTTTATGATCGAAGAGTTCTCAGCCTTGATAACCTGATATCCAAAAGAAATCTTCCTTAGCCTCAAGCTCCCGTACCCTCTTCCTGTAACAAATCCGATACTTCCTTTAGAAGTTTCATCACCCGCTCAGATAATTCCGGGGTTAATGATCCGGTTCCACAACTGGGAGTTATAAGCGATTGAGTTATCAGTCGCTCTTTTTCTAAGCCACGTTCAATTAATTGGCGAATATATTCTTTCCACCTTTCCATGAGAGAGGAGGCGGTTTCCTTTCTTATATAGTCGGAACCGCCTGTAGGAATAAGTCCCCACGCGAGCACTTTACCGCGGTTGATGAAATCTTTAAGTTCATTGGCATATAGAACCACCCGGTCAAAAAAACCATAGGCATCAAAGCTAAGAATATCAATGCCAGTCTTAAGGAGCATCCCCCAATCAGTATTTTCACAGCAGTGAACTCCTGCAAGTGCTCCTTCTCCGTGAATCTGCTCAATGATTTCCTGAAGATCACTCATTACGTTCGCTTCAGAAATTCCCAGAAATGCACTCGAACCATAAGCAACCAAACTCGGTTCATCAATGAAAATAATGACGGGGAGTCCCAAAGTACTGAGCTGGTGAATTTGCCATCTGGCTTTTAAGGCTAAAGTTTTGACCACAACCTCTCGTAGTCTCTGGTCATAATAAGCAAATTTCCCACTCTGGTCAGTTAAGGTGGTACCTAAGGTAATAGGGCCGGTTATTTGGCCTTTTAAGGCCAAATGAGGGGAATTGTTTTTCGTCAAGCGGTTTAAAAGGAAGTGAAAACCCCGGGCACAGGAAAAAGAGATTCCAAACCTGTGCCCGACGGGCATCTTTTTTATCTCCCGGGCCTGCAAATAATCTTCATAGAATTTTAGGAGATCTGACTCGAAATGCGACGTTGCAGTATCAAAAAAAACCTTATCACCCGCAGAGGTTAACCCTGGCATTCCCTCATTGTATTGCTTAGTCATTCCTTCCTCCGGGTAATAAGGAAGTTGAGGCCATACCGGAATCTGCGGAACACACTCCATAATAAGTCGGAAGGCTTCTTCAACCTCTGCATGAGGAAAACTCCCAATTGCCGTGGCTTTACAGGATGCGGGGAAATTCATATCTATTCTACCGTCACACTTTTAGCTAAGTTTCTGGGCTGATCCACATCTGTCCCCCTGAGTACTGCCACATGATAAGCAAAAAGCTGTAAGGGAATGGTCAACAATACCGGCGTGAGATAATGATTATTGGAGGGAATGCTAATCACCTCGTCTACCTTCTTCTTCAAGAGCTTATCGTTACCAGCGGTAACCGCAATTATTTTCCCCTCTCGGGCTTTTATCTCCTCGATGTTTCCCAGCATTTTTTCAAAAGTTCTGCCCTTGGTTAGCAACACCACCGTGGGGGTATTCTCATCTATAAGGGCAATCGGGCCATGTTTCATCTCTCCGGCTGGGTACCCTTCGGCATGAATGTAGGAAATCTCTTTTAATTTAAGGGCACCTTCCATAGAAATAGGGTAATGTATGCCTCGGCCAAGATAAAGAAAATTGTTGTACCCCACATAGTGCTTGGAAATATCCATGATCTCCCTTTCCTGAGCCAAAACCCGTTCAGCCTGGTGGGGTATCTTCCGTAAATCATTGATGAGTTCCCGGAGAACAGGTGTTGACAAGGTGTTTCTGGCCTTCCCCAGATAAAGAGCAAATAAATAAAGTACGATAATCTGAGTGGTGAATGCTTTAGTGGAGGCAACTCCAATCTCAGGACCTGCCCGGGTATACATTACTCCTTCCGACTCCCGTACTAAACTGGAATCCATTACATTACAAATCGCAAGCAGCCTCGCCCCCTTACGGTTTCCTTCCCTGAGGGCAGCCAAGGTGTCAGCGGTCTCTCCTGATTGAGAAATAAGCACCATAAGTGTTCGATCATCCAGTAACGGATTTCGATACCGAAACTCCGAGCCAAGGTCAACATCCACCGGTATTCGGCAGAGTTCTTCAATAATAAACTTTCCCACCAACCCAGCGTGCCAGGATGTTCCGCAACCAACAATCGTAATTCGTTCAATCCGGCTTAATTCTTCCGGAGAAAAATTGATCTGTTCCAGAAAAATTTCGTTTTTTTGTTCCAGAATTCTTCCCCGGATGGTATCAGTGATTGCCCGGGGTTGTTCAAAGATTTCTTTATGCATAAAGTGCTTATATCCTTCCTTTTCTGCCATTACCGGATCCCAGGGGATGGTTTTAGGTTCCCGGCGAATCACTTTCCCATTGAGCGTGTAAAATACTGGTCCCTCCTCAGAGAGTACCACCATCTCTCCATCCTCTAAAAATGTCATCTTTCTGGTATAATTGAGAATGGCAGCAATATCAGAGGAAATAAAAAACTCATCATCCCCTAACCCCACAATCATCGGGCTTTCATTTCGGGCAGCAATAAGGATTTGGGGAAACTTTTCACAAATTACCCCCACTGCGTATGAGCCTTTCAGCATTTGCAGCGCATTCCTCACCGCGATTTCAAATCCCTGCCCTTCAGTGATACATTGGTTAATGAGGTGGGATATCACTTCCGTGTCCGTTTCAGACGTAAACGTGTGATGTTTTTTTTCCAGCGTCGCTTTCAGGGTAAGGTAGTTTTCGATAATCCCATTATGGACTACAGCCACAGATCCATCTACGTGGGGATGGGCATTTCTCTCCGAGGGACGACCGTGGGTGGCCCAACGGGTATGTCCAATACCCAGATTTCCTTCAAAAAAACTTTTTTCTAATTTTTTCTCCAGAACCTCTATCTTCCCTTCGGTTCGCACCACTGAAAACTTGCCTTGGTGGAGGACAGCTATCCCCGCAGAGTCGTACCCCCGGTATTCCAGTCTCCGGAGGCCATTCAGAAGAACCTCCTGAACAGGACGCTTTCCGATATAGCCAATGATCCCACACACTTATTCCGACTCCTTTCGGATTTTTTTCGGCAAAAAGGGCTTCTTCTTTAAATTGACCTGCTTTGCTCGCCCGATGGCCAGTGTCTCCGGTGGGACATCTTTAGTGATGGTTGAGCCAGCCCCAATGAGCGCCCCACGACCAATCCGCACCGGAGCAATCAGTTCGGTATTGCTCCCAATAAACACATCATCTTCAATGATGGTTGGATGCTTTGAAACCCCATCGTAATTGCAGGTAATAGTCCCCGCTCCCACATTGACTCCTTTTCCCACAGTGGTATCGCCTAAATAAGACAGGTGGGAAGCTTTTGAACCTTTTCCTATGGCAGATTTCTTAACCTCTACGAAATTCCCGATGCGAGCTTCTTCACCAATATCCGAGTGAGGCCGAATATGGGCAAAAGGACCAATGGTGGCCTGATCTCGGATAACACTCCCGTCAATTACTGACGCCCATCTGATGGTCACCCGTGACCCGATTTTACTATCTATGATCTGACAGCCGGATTCAATCACACATTGGTCTCCGATTTCTGTGTTTCCCATGAGAAACGTATTAGGATAGATGACCGTATCCTTACCCACCCGGACATCTAAATCAACATAGGTGTCTTTAGGGTTAATAATGCTAACCCCCTCCAACATCAGCTTTTCCAGTATGTATTTCCTAATCTCTTCACTTGCTTGAGCAAGTTCAATACGGTTGTTGACCCCCATCACTTCCACTTCATCGGGAACAAAAAAAGACGCAACCCTTTCTCCTCGTTTCCGAGCAACCGCAATGGTATCAGTGAGATAGTACTCCTGTTGGGCGTTTTGACAGGAAAGAGCATCTGAAGCAGTAATCAGAAAGTGAGCGTCAAAGCAGTAAATCCCGGAGTTAACCTCTTGGATGGCCTTTTGTTGCGGGGTTGCATCTTTTTCCTCGATGATTTTCTGAACATTTCCAGTGTCATCGCGAATAATACGACCATAACCAGTGGGATCGTCTTTCTTAGTGGTTAAGACCGTCACTGCGTTTTTCCCTTCCCGATGGATGTTAATCAACGTTTCCAAAGTAGCCTTTTTTAGAAGCGGAATATCGCCATAAAGCAATAAAACGTCTCCATTAAAATCAGTAAGAGCTTTTCGGGCACAAGCCACTGCGTGTCCGGTTCCTAATTGTTCGTTTTGGGTCACATAGGTTATATCGGCATCGGGAAACGTTTTTTTTACCTTTTCCTGATGATAGCCCACCACCACAATAATCTTCTGAGAGCCTATTTCCCGGGCGATAGTGAGGGGATAATACAACATTGGCTTTCCTGCCAGAGGGTGAAGGACTTTAGCCGTAATGGATTTCATCCGCTTTCCTTGTCCGGCTGCTAAAATGATTGTCGCTACCTTCCTCATGAATCCTTAACCTCGATCAATGATACCCTTATATTTCTCAGTTCGTTATGCCTTGACAAACCTCTGAATTTATGGCATCATGAAAGACATTTTAATAACTGGTTAAATTTTGAGTAATATCCATGAAAAAATGTATTTTACTTCTCCTAATGGTGATTGTACTTTTTAGTGGGGCATGTGGACATGGTCCTAAACGTGCCGATGAACTCTCTCCCCCATCCCCTGAGAAGATTTATCGGAAAGCAATGAGTTTATATAAAAGGAATAATTATATTGACGCCTATGATGCGTTTCAAAAATGTAGAACACGATACCCTATCAGCGAATGGGGAATTAAATCGGAGCTAAAAATAGCTGACTGCCTTTACTACCAAAAACAATATGAAAATGCCTTTAATCAATATCAGGAATTTACTCGCCTTCATCCTACTCGTGAGGTAATCGATTATGCCTATTATCAAACGGGGATGTGTTATTATAAACAAATATGTTCCATTGATCGGGATCAAACTTTTTCCAGTGAGGCAGTCAAACATTTCGAACGATTATTATCTCTGTTCCCCTCTTCCCCCTATGCCCCTTCGGCTCGGGAGAAGATCAAGGAATGTAAACAAAAATTAGCAGAACACACAATGTATATAGGAAACTTTTACTATCGGACTGGTGCTTATGAGGCTGCCCTCACACGCTATGAGGAAGCCTTAAATAATTATTATGATGCTCTCTCATCCCCTGAACTTCTTATGTTTCACATGGGAAGGCTCTATCTCCGCCTTGATAAACCAGAAGAAGCCCGGGAACAGTTCATCGCGCTTATCCGAGATTATCCTGAGAGTCAGTATGCCCCTCTTTGCGAAACTCTGTTGGAAGATCCCAAAAAGATCGAGGACCTCGACGAAGTTAAAATTTTGCCGTTATTAAAGAAGTTAAATCCCCTTGGGGCAATAAAATCTGTTCCTATCCCCTTTCTCAAAAAAAAGAGAGGAGAGGAGAAGGTTGAGGAAACGGAAGAAGGGCTTAATTCTGAAAGTCATTTCATCATTCCAGCGATGACCTCATAAGATTGGTGTAAGGCTTCTTCTAATTTCTCCAGTTCCTTTCCCCCTGCCTGGGCCATATCGGGACGGCCACCTCCTCGCCCACCAATGGCGGGAGCAATGTGTTTTATTACTTCTCCTGCTGAACATCGCGAAATAAGGTCTTTTGAAACCATAACCAAAAGAATTGCTTTATCTGCATCCTTTGCCCCCAAAACCAAAATCCCTGACTCCAGCCGCTCTTTCAAGGTATCACCAAGCTCACGCAGTGTTTTTGGATCAGCAACCTCTACCTGGGCCACCAGTACTTTAACTCCATTCACCATTTTAACTTCATCCAAGAGATCTCGAGAGCTCCCCCGAGCCAGCTGTGCTTTAAGTTTCTCAACTTCCCGCTTAAGCTGCTTTTCTTCTTCTAACAATTTCTTAACCCGGTCTACTAATTCCCCCCTCGGAGTTTTGAGAATGGATTCCAACTCCTCTATCTTCTCCTGCCAGGTTCGGATATAGTTCCACGCTCCCTGTCCAGTAACTGCTTCGATTCTCCTCACCCCTGCTGCCACTCCGGTTTCATTCACCAATTTAAAAACTCCGATTTCCCCGGTAAAATGAGCGTGAGTACCTCCACAGAGTTCCTTACTGTAATCCCCAACTTCCACCATGCGTACCGTTTCTCCATATTTTTCACCAAAGAGGGCAAGGGCGTTTTTTTTAAGGGCTTCTTCGAGAGAAAGATGTTCAACGCTAACTGGAGCGTTTTCCTGAATTTTTACGTTCACGAGCTCTTCCACCCGTTTAAGCTCTCTTTCGGTTAAGGGCGAAAAATGCGTGAAGTCGAAACGGAATCGCTCCGGAGTCACCAGTGAGCCTTCCTGATGGACATGGTCGCCTAAAACCTCTCGGAGCACTGCTTGGAGAATATGGGTAGCGGTATGGTTGGCAGTTACCGCCTTCCTTCTCCTGCCTTCTACCGAGAGATTAACGGAGTCCCCCTTTTTTACTGTCCCTTTGGTGACCTTTATCTGGTGAACAATAATTCCAGGAAGAGGCCGAAGTGTATCCACAACCTCAGCCTTCCACCCATTCCCTTCCATCCAGCCCCGATCACCGATTTGGCCTCCGCTCTCACCATAAAAGGGGGTTTCCGAAGTAATAATTTCAGCGACATCACCTTCAGTAGCTTTTTCTAACCTTCTATCGCCCTGAAATATGCATTGGATGGTAGACGTCCATTCCTGAAATTCATAGCCTTTGAACGCAGTTTTAACTCCTTCCCGAACAAGCTCCTGGTAAATTTTATGCACTCCTTCTTCTCCCGAACCCTTCCAGGCTTCCCGAGCCTTTGCCCGTTGCGAGGACATAGCGGTGTTGAATCCTTCTTCATCAATGCTCATCCCCATTTCCCGAACAATATCGGCGGTTAAATCTACCGGGAATCCAAAGGTGTCGTAGAGTTTAAAAACAACAGTTCCTGGTACCTGCGTTTGGTTGACCGCTTTGAGAGTTTGGATCTCATCCTGGAGAAGTTTCAACCCGAATTCCAGTGTTTCCAGAAAGCGCTCCTCTTCATTCTTTACTGCCTGGGCAATAAAGTTCCGGGTTTTCAGAAGTTCTGGATACCCGTCCCGCATGATATCTACCACAACCCCTGTGGTTCGGTATAAAAAAGGCTTGGTGAGTCCTAACTTTCTCCCGTGCCGGACAGCCCGGCGTATCACCCGCCGCAACACATACCCCCGTCCCTCATTGGAAGGAAGAACCCCATCGCTTATGAGAAAAGCAACTGCCCGACTGTGATCAGCAATAACTCGAATAGAAATATCCTCAGAAAAATCTTGCCCATATTCTTTTTCTGAGAGTTCCTCAATAAAAGTGATAGCATTTCTTAAAAGATCGATCTCATAATTGTTTTTAACTCCCTGAACGACTGCCGATATTCTTTCCAATCCCATTCCAGTATCAATGCTTGGTTTGGGTAAGGGGGTTTTGGTCCCGTTTTCATCCTGGTTAAATTGCATAAAAACCAGATTCCAGAGTTCCAAGAAACGGTCACAATCACACCCTACGGCACACTCGGTTCGTCCACACCCCATCTCAGCTCCTTGGTCATAGATGATTTCTGAACAGGGACCGCAAGGCCCACTGTCCCCCATAGCCCAGAAGTTGTCTTTCTTTCCCATTCGGATAATGCGGCTTATCGGGATGCCCATATTTTTATGCCAGATATGTTCCGCTTCTTCATCTTCTTCATACACAGTAACCCAGAGGTTTTCAGAAGGAAGTTCCAGATGATTAATGAGAAAATCCCAGCTCATTTCAATTGCTTGTTTTTTAAAATAATCCCCAAAGGAAAAGTTCCCCAGCATTTCAAAGAAGGTGTGGTGACGGGCAGTATAGCCCACATTTTCTAAATCGTTGTGTTTCCCGCTCGCTCTGAAACATTTCTGAGATGATACCGCCCGAACATAGTCGGGCTTCTCGGTGCCCAAAAACACCCCTTTAAATTGAACCATGCCTGCGTTAGTAAAAAGCAGGCTTGGATCACTTTTAGGAACAAGGGGAGAACTTTTCACTACGGTGTGACCTTTTTGTTCAAAATATTTTAGAAATAACGTACGGGTTTCGTTAGCTGACCTTTTTTTCATAGCATCAACACTCGTGCAATAGTTTCCCAGGAAAACCCCCTTTGTTTAAAGAACAGGATAATCCGGTTCTTTTCTTTCTGGGAAGCTTCATGGAAGTTAATATGGGAAAACCGCCTTTTCAAGATTCGTAAGGCGGTTTCCTCTTCTGAATAATCCTTTCTTAACTGGGAAACTATGTGGTTTACTAATTCCGGAGCTACCCCTCGAACTCTAAGAGTATCTCCAATACGCGCAAAACCCCACTCTTTATTTTCAAGTAACCTGACTGCCAACTGCTGGGCAAAAGACTGGTCATTTAAATAGCCATATCCGGTGAGACGGTCCAATACCTTTTCAGTTACCGAAGCGGAAATCCCTTTCTCCGTTAGTTTATTTCTTATCTCCTGTTTACTCCGAGACCGGAAAGTAAGCATTCTTAGAGCGATTTTTTCTGCTTTTTTTTGATCTTCCTCGTTATCCATACCTCCCAAGATTTAGGTAATACTTATTCCGAGTCAAAGCCACTGTTGGACTGGTCAACCCCACCTCCTTCCCCCCATTTGCCCTCTTGACCTTCCCCGGTAAAACTATCCCACTTCGTATCACTGGTTGAGGAGACTCCACTAAATTTCAAGGCAAAGTCATCCGGGTTGGAAGCCTGGTTCAGGGCTTCCTCATAGGTGATGAGATTTTGGGTAAGCAATGCCATAAGGGATTGGTCAAAAGTCTGCATCCCGTATTGGATATGACCTTCGGCAATCGCATCAGCAATTTCTTTGGTTCGGATTGGGTCTTCAACATATTCGCGGATACGGGCAGTTGCTACCAAGACTTCCACGGCTGGTACCCGCCCAACACCATCTCCTTTTGGCATTAACCTCTGGGAGATTACCCCTTTAAGCACGGCAGCGAGTTGGATTCGAATCTGGCTTTGCTGGTGAGGAGGGAAAACGGCAATGATTCGGTTGACTGTTTCAGTAGCATCGAGCGTATGCAGGGTACTTAACACCAAATGCCCGGTTTCTGCCGCCAAAATAGCCGTTTCAATGGTCTCTAAATCCCGCATTTCTCCCACCAGAATCACATCCGGATCCTGACGCAGAGCTGCCCGCAAAGCATTTGCAAACGTGCCGGTATCCTGCCCCACCTCCCTTTGGTTAACAATGCTCTTTTTATCTCGGTGAAGAAATTCGATGGGGTCTTCAATGGTAATGATATGAGTATTCTGATGGGTATTCATGTGGTTTATCATGGCCGCAAGGGTAGTTGATTTCCCACTCCCGGTAGTTCCGGTCACCAATATCAACCCTCTATTTTCCATGGCTAATTTTTCAATAACTTTAGGAAGAAGCAGTTCGTCAATGATAGGGATCTTATGGGGAATTGCTCTCAATACCATGGAAATAGACCCCCGCTGCAAAAATATACTAACACGAAAGCGGCCCACTCCTGATATGGCATAGGAAAGGTCTACTTCACTGGCAGTCTGAAATCGTTCCTGGTGCCGCGGACTCATCACCGAATACGCCATCTCCTTGGTCATATCCGGGGTAAGAGGGGGGGCGTCTTTAACTGCCCGCAACGCTCCATCAATTCGTAAAATTGCCGGAACCCCTACTTTAAGATGGACATCGGATGCTCCCCGAGCGAGAGCGGTCTTTAAGATATCATCAAGTTTCATGGTTCCTCCTAAAAGGGGAAAGAATTAATGTTCTTTTTGCTCCTCTTCAACCTGACTATCCTTCATACCTTCTATCCCAAGCTTACTCTGGACCTCGCTTCGAATCTTTTCAAGTAGCTCAGGGTTCTCCCTGAGATACTTTTTAGCGTTATCCCGGCCTTGCCCGATTCGATTCTCCCCATAAGAATACCATGTTCCACTTTTTTCGATAACCTTTCTTTCCACAGCCAAATCCAGAACTTCACCCTCCCGGGAAATACCCTCTCCATAAATAATATCAAATTCAACTTCACGGAACGGAGGAGCCAACTTATTCTTCACTATCTTAACTTTGGTTCGGCTCCCAACGACATCATCCCCTGATTTTATAGGGGCTACCCGGCGGATCTCAAGGCGAACCGAAGAATAAAATTTAAGGGCATTACCTCCTGTCGTTGTTTCAGGATTACCAAAAAAAACCCCGATCTTCATGCGTATTTGGTTGATGAATATCATTGTCGTATGGGACTTGCTTATGGCGGCCGTGAGTTTTCGTAACGCTTGCGACATAAGCCGGGCCTGCAAGCCCATGTGGGCATCTCCCATTTCCCCTTCAAGTTCAGCCCGTGGCACCAACGCCGCAACCGAATCAATAACCAGCACATCCATCGCTCCGCTTCTGACTAAAACCTCAGCAATTTCTAAGGCCTGTTCACCCGTATCCGGCTGGGAGATAAGCAGATCATCAGTCTTAACTCCAAGGTTCCGCGCATAACTAATATCCAAGGCGTGCTCTGCGTCAATAAAAGCTGCGATTCCGTCCTGTTTGTGGGCTTCGGCAATCACATGAAGTGCCAGGCTTGTTTTACCCGAGGCCTCTGGTCCATAAATCTCAATTACCCTCCCCCGAGGGAGCCCCCCAATTCCCAGGGCAATATCTAAACCCAAAGAACCAGTGGAGATGACCGGAACTTTAGTAACTGGGGAGTCACTCCCCAGCCTCATGATGGAGCCTTTTCCGAATTGACGCTCTATCTGGGTAACGGCTAAGTCTACTGCTTTACCACGATCTAAACCGGTTGCCATTTAAAACTCCTATAATAAAAGTAATCAACAAGTAGACATAAAATTCCTCGTTGTCATTCCCATGACAATGGGAATCCAAAATTTAGGACTTAAATTATTTCAGAGAAGTGCCTTTCTTAAATACCTTGTCATAAATAATGAGTAATGATAGTATACCAAGCAAACAAAGTCAATGAGATAATTCCCCTATAATTAATCATTTTTTGGTTTTTCCTCGCCCTTAAATACTAAAATCTTACTTGCGTTCCAACCATCCGGGAAGAAAAGACGAGTAAGATATTGACGAACATGGGTTAAGATGATAAAAAGAAATTATAATTTTCTGCGCCCATAGCTCAACTGGATAGAGCGACGGACTACGAATCCGTAGGTTGGAGGTTCGAGCCCTCTTGGGCGCGCTAATGGAATCAAGGACTTAGCTCATTTGGGTAAGTCCTTGACTTGTTTTTGTCTCCAAAAAGTCTCCATTTTCTCCAAAAACGGTCATTTCAAGGCGCTTTGACGCCTCCCTATTTACGCTCTCCATGAGATGGCCGTAAGTGTCCATGGTCACCTTTATTGAAGAGTGTCCCATTTGGGTCTGAATATACTTTGGATGCTCTCCTTGGGCTATTAATAAGGTAGTGTAGGTATGCCGTAAGTCATGGAATCGAATCCGTCTTAAACCTGCCCGCCTCAATGCAGGGTGAAAGTGATACTTCACCATGTTGTTACAGTCAATCGGCTTTCCGTTTTCATTCGGAAACACCAGATCGAGCTCATTCTTAGGACAGGCGAGCTTCCACTTTTTAAGTTCATTTATCACCGTAGGCCCCAGGTCAATTGAGCGCACTGACTTAGTGCTCTTTGGCTCGTAGGGTCTCCCGTGGTTAAACGTTCTTCTCACCTGCACTTGATGGTTAAACCAATAAAATACCCCGCCGCAAGCAGCGGGGTATTTAGATTCCCTGGATTCCGGCTTCCGCCGGAATGACGAACTCGCCGCAAGCGGCGGGGAATACAACCCGAAGAGATTCAATTAGAATCCAATAGAGACTGGGTAAGTTTTTTTGAATGCTGTGACGGTTATTTGACTCAGTCAGATTTCAATCGGCTTTTTAGCTATCTTATATGAGGTATAACATGAATTCGCTTAAGAGCCTAAAAATGAAAAAAGTGAAGAATGTCTTATCTTCCAAGACTGCCGTGAAGAATGCACGAACGGCTCTTGAGAAGAAAACAGAGGAGGCTTTTCGCGATTTTGCTCGTTCCAAGCAAAAAGTAAGGGAACTTGCGCACTTAAAATACCTCGATTAGCACTGATATAGTTCTTCGGGACTCTCCTTAACTATTAAACGGGAAATCGACAAGCAGGGTTGAAAGGTTAATGAGGACAGTAAACCTGCGGATAAATGTTGGTAAATGGAGTACATCGGGGGCGCTTAACGCCACTAAAATCCGTCTTGCATATTACTACAACGGATTTGACGCATAATTGCTGGGGGGTAGTCGGTTAGCCCCTCCTACGGAGTGCCAACAACCCGCAATCAATGGGTATTTTGGGCGGATGGCCGGGTATGCTGTTAATGAGAGATTTGTCGTGTGATTCCAAGATACTGCCCACAATCCGGAGGAGCTAACCGAGACT
>JAZDOO010000101.1:0-7891 GCA_043798555.1 Pseudomonadota bacterium
AAAAGTGGGGTAAGGTCAACCATCATATTTTTCTTAAACAAGAAACCCTCAGACGCATAGAAAGCTCCGAGGGTTCTTCAGGAACGCTTGGTCTTGCTAAGAAATTTTATATTCATTATCACATAATTTGAACTAATGCAAGATCAAAAACTAGCACTTCTTTACAATAATCTGAGAGCTGTCATTCCTGCCCCTGCTTCCGCAGGGGTCTGGAGTTTGGACATTTTACGTAGGTATGTTGTTTATTTTCTTGACATACTGAGATAGTCATGGTATCTTCTCCTAAACGTAACCTACGGAGGATACCATGGACGAATCAAAAATCAAAAGCATCATTCTCGATATTACTGAAGCCTCTTTGGAGGCACAGTTGCGGGCGGTGCGCCGTATAAAATCCGGTGAAGAGACCACCAAAACCAGACCCCGTCGCAAAAGTATGTCGCAAGTTGACATGGCATATGACATACTCCAAAAGGCGGGGACGCCTTTGCATATCTCAGAAATTATTGCCCGCATCGAGCAGCACCACGGCCAACGGCTGGACCGGGAGTCTTTGGTTTCTGCCCTGGTCAAAAAGGTCCAGCGCCAGGACCGGTTCGTGCGTACCGACAAGAATGTGTTTGGATTAATTGAATCCGGGAGGTGAAGATGCTGCTTAAAAACTTTGCCTCCCTTTTGGAAGAAGGATGGCAACCCGTGTTTGCTCAAAAGCGCAGTCATCATCGGGCGATCGAACATGCGTTGAGTTTGCCCATGGTTTTGGGGCGGCGCACCATTTCCCGGACGATTTGCAGTTTGGATCGGACCAACCAGGATTGGAGCGCTGATTATAAGCTGTTCTCCCGTAGTGACTGGGCTCAGGAAGAGTTGTTTGCGCCCGTCGTGAGCGATTATCTCATGCGGTACCCCAGAGGACCGATCAGCGCGGCTTTTGACGACACGAAGCTGGTCAAGAGCGGGAAAAAGATCGCGGGCACCAGCTGGCAACGAGATCCGATGTCGCCACCGTTTCATGTAAATTTTCTCTATGGGCTGCGTTTCATTCAAGCCAGTCTTTTGTTTCCCTGCTATCGGAGTGGCACCGTTGGGGCCCGAGCGCTGCCGGTGCGATTTGAGAATGCTCCGGTCCTTAAGAAGCCGGGCAGGCGGGCTACTGAAGAAGAAAGGCACGCGTATCGCCACCTGAAAAAGCAGCAGAATCTCTCCACTCAGACCCTTCGAGTGATTGAGGGCTTGCGTCATACGCTGGATACCGAGGGGGCTGGTGAGCGGGTTTTGCTGGCCGTGGTTGATGGGAGCTTTTGCAACCGCACGATGTTCCGGGCGAAGTTGGATCGAGTGGAACTGCTGGCGCGCTGCCGTAAAGATGCCCGGCTGTGTAAGTCTGCTCCCCAAGGGAATCGCCGAAAATATGACGTGGAGATTTTTACCCCCGAGCAGGTACGCAAAGATAACCAGGTTACCTGGAAACGGGCGTACATTCACTATGCAGGCAAACGTCGCTTTATTCGGTATAAAGTCCTTCATCCGGTGTTGTGGCGTCGCGGTGCAGCCACCAAACCGTTGCGGCTCATCGTAATTGCCCCTCAGCCTTACAAACTCTCGAAACATTCGCGCACCAACTACCGAGAACCGGCGTACTTGTTGACCAGTGATCTTTCGAGTTCACTGAATCTTTTAATTCAGTATTACTTTGACCGCTGGCAAATCGAGGTCAATCATCGTGATGAAAAATCACTGCTAGGAGTTGGACACGCACAGGTCTGGTCGGCTTTGTCCATCCCCCGCCACCCGGCTTTTGCTGTGGCTTCGTATAGCATGCTTTTGTTAGCAGCCTTGCGAACCTTTGGTCCAGGTCGATCCGAAGAGTTTTGCCCATTACCGAAGTGGAGGAAAAAATCCTCCCGCTACTCAACTCTTGATTTGTTGACCCTGCTCCGTAAGGAAATCAACGAAACGTCAGTTTCAAAGTACTTAAAACCCAATTTCGCTCAAAACCTGATGAATTACGCTTATACTTAGCACCAAAAATGTCCAATCTCCAGGTTGCCGCCTTTAAAGGCGGCAACATAGATGAGACTTCTAAAAATTAACAAGTCACCTTCACGATCATGGCCGCTCCGGTATCTCCCGCTGCGCATCCGGTGAACAAGCCGTAGCCGCCTCCTAATATAACCATTTCTTCAATCAACTCTATAATGATACGTCCCGCAGTGGGTCCCTGAGGATGACCATACACCAGGGAACATCCGTAGTTATTCATTATTCCCATGGGATCAATCCCAAATTCTTTGCAGAAATAAATATCATTAACAATGAAGGGGTTATGGGTCTTGATGGCTTTCATTTCCTTAATATCAAGCCTGGCTTTTTCCAGTGCCATCTTTGACGCTGGAACTGGGGACATTCCCATATGGGCTTTGGGAGCCCGGGCATAGCCGTACGAGATAACCTGAACTTCAACCTTCGAATCAGCGCTCAGCTCTTTAGCTTTTTCTTTGGTGGTTATAATTATGCCACAGTTTCCATCAGCCGGATGAGTCTGAGATCCGAAGGTGAGGACACCACCCGGTAGTAAAGGTTTAAGTTTAGCCAGCCCTTCCCTGGTAGTGGGGGTAATCCCCTCATCAGCCTCAAGGACGCCTATCTCTTTTTTGCCTTTTTTAAACTCTACCGGAACCAGGTAGCGTTTTTGAAATTCCCGGTCATGGGCTAAGGCATCATTGTACTGCTCATACCGTCTTAAAGTCACTGCGTCACACTCCTCCTTGGTGACTCCCCCTTTGGTTTTTTTGGCTACATTTTCAGCGGTCTCAACCATGGGAACCTGTCCCCAGGGGTCATAGTTGAAATTGTCCAACACCCAGTTTTCAACCACTACCTGACCTCCCTGGCCCAGGGGATTAGGCCAGATAATATGGGGGCCATTGGAAGTTCGATCAGTCATGAGGCAAAGAGTGTTCGAGTATAATCCGTTTTCAATACCCAGAGCCGCCTGATTTATTGCCGTCACTGAAGTGGTGCAGGCCTGAGCGATAAGAAGCCCAGAGATATCCGGATTTCCCATAAGCGCTGCCGCCCATGCCGCCGCATAAAAGGTATGGCGCTGGGTGATCGTTTTCCCCAAAAAGAGATAATCAAACATTTTGGAGTCGAAGTGTTTTTGAGCAAGCCATCTCTTGGCAGTGGCAGCAACAAGTTCAACCGGGTGTTCACTCTGAAGGCTGCCCTGCCATCGGGCAAAAGGGGAACTAAAGTAACCTCGATAGGGGATAAACGCTTTTGAGTACATAATTATAGGCCTCCTTTCACTGTATGAACCAAGCTCCCCCGCACGAACCTCATGTGCGGTGGTGATAAATATTACCTAAGAACTGCCGAAAAAGGTATCTCTTCTTTAGTTACGTGGCTCACCTCGTCTATTTTTCTTTGCGCAATCAGATTTATACTCAACTCCTTTCTTTTGCCATAATTTATTTTAAAAAAGATCATCATCTATCTCCGCATTTCCTTCAGGTAACCTCCCATGCTGCTGCATAAAGTGCTGCAGTAGTTCGCTTTCCCTTTTGGTATACATCGGATCCTCTTCCCAAATAAAATACCTGGCTTTCTGGGAACTTCTCAGTCGCTCCTTCAGTTCCTCCCGTACATTCATGGCCCCCTTAATATACATTATGTTCTTTTCGCTATCCAATAGCTGAAACACACCTTCGATTTCGGGCACAGTTTCTATATTCCCTTCACTGAAATCAAGCCATTTCTCCGGTGGTAATAGAGAAGGAGAGATTTGCAATCGAAGATCACACCTGAGGCAGCGTTTGGCTTCTTTGATAGCCTTTTCCCTGTCGTATCCAAGAGTTACCTCTTGAAATCCCTGAAACCTCTTTTCCCGTGCTAATTGAGAAACCTTTTCCCGGGGCCAACCCGCAAAACCTTCATCTCTCCCTAACCTCTGATTAGGCTGCTCCCTGGGGAAAAACACTTCATCAATCGCTCCACTGCCTCCCAGTGCCTTGTCAATCGAAGAGGCTGCTCTGCGTCCTGCGGCAATGGCATGGATAATGGCTCCCGGTACCTTTACCACATCACCCCCCGCATAAACCCCTTTCATACCTGTTTCAAAACTATCCTGGTCAATAACAATCAGCCCCTTATTCACAGAAATAGAACTCCCTTGCGGTATAGAAGAGAGATCCGATGCCTGGCCGATGGCAATGATTACCTGATCACCCTGAATGATTGTTTTAGTAGTCTCGTCAAAGGTGGGGGAAAAATTCCCTGCCTCATCAAAAACCGAAGTACATCGTACTAACGCTACTCCCGTTACTCTACTACCTTCACTCACTATCCTCTGAGGACCCCAGGAGGGCATTAATCGAATACCTTCTTCCAGTGATTCCTCGATCTCCCAGTCATGGGCCGGCATTTCCTCCCTGCTCTCTAAGCAGGCAACCGTCACCTCCTTTGCACCGCATCGAATCACACTGCGAGCCACATCAATGGCCACGTTTCCTCCACCAATCACAATAACCCTGTTTTTAACCTGAATAGCCTTCCCTTCGCTCATGTCCACTAAAAAGTCAACCCCCCATAAAACATCCTCCAAATCAGTCCCATCAATACTTATACGACGGCTCAACTGGGCACCGATACCCAGAAAAACGGTATCAAAACCATCACTCGTTAAATTTTCCAGAGAAAAATCCTTCCCTAAGGTCTGGTTTGGCTTAAATTCTATTCCCAGATCGAGGATATCTCCTATCTCCTTATCCAGAATATTTTCGGGCAACCGATAGAAGGGAATACCGTACCGCATCATTCCACCCGGTTTACTCCTAAATTCAAACAGGGTTACCGCATGACCTTGCTTTCGGAGGTAAAAAGCTGCGGTAAGCCCTCCCGGACCGGCTCCGATCACCGCCACCTTTTTGCCGGTGTCATCCTTTACCAGGGAATACTTTTTCCACAGCCCTGCTTCACGGTCAGCCGCATATCGCTTCAGGGCACAAATGCTTATCGGCTCGTTGACATCCCCCCGGCGACAAACCTCTTCACAAGGATGGATACACACCCTCCCCAGCACCCCTGGAAAAGGCACCTTTTCTCTGATCACCGCGTTTGCCTCGTCGGCCTTTCCTTCGGCGATCAATCGTAAATAACCAGGGATGTCAATGTTGGCCGGACAGTTGTGTTTGCACGGAACAATGTCCTCCTCCTTTTTTCCGGGGCGAACTTTCTTATCCCTCAAGGCTCCGGTGGGGCACACTTCCACACAGGCGGTACAGAATTTACAGCCTGAATCCCGGATCGTAGGTTCTACTGTCCCAACCACTACCTTTCCATCAACGATGGTGAAGCTAAGGGCACCAACTTCTCGCACCTGATTGCAGACCCGAACACAGCGGGTGCACCCGATACATAAGTCGTAGTAACGGTTGAAAAGAGGATCATCTTCTACTGAGGGTAAACCCTGCGGAATATATCGGGGAATGTCATCCCTGAGTCCCACATACTCCGCAACCTTTCTTAACTCACAGGTACTAAACTCAGGGCAACAGCGCTCATTCTCAGGTACGTTGCTCGTACACTGCCTTAAATCACATCCTTCCCGCTGAGGGCAGACGATACACGAATGGGGATGGTTAAAAAAAATTCTGCTTACGTTTTCCTGCCGGCGCTCCTTAATCTCAGGAGTATCAGTATGAACAATCATACCGTCTTTTACGGGGGTATTGCAGGAAGTCCAGATACCTTCTCCTTCAATCTCCACCACACAAACCTGGCAGCTTTGATACCCTTCTAATGTTCCCTCACTTCTTCGTGAACCTTGATAGACGGTATGGGAGGGAGCTACCGTGTCACAGGGGGGCAAATCAGGATGAAAACAGAGGGCAGGAATGTAAATCCCCCCTGTTTGAGCTGCCTTCAGGATAGTTTGGCCTTCTTCTGCTTCGATAATAAATCCGTCAATGGTTAAGCTTAGTTTTTTCATATCACCACGAATGAGTCACAGCTTCTCTTTCACAAGCACGTACGCAAGGGAGCTTCTTCATTTCTCTGGCCAAAATCTCAGGAGGGGGGCTACTGGCAGCGCTCCCCCCTTCAGTAGTCAAATATTTTTTACAGGGGGAACAGGTATATTTAATTTTTTTTCGGTGCTCTTCCACAACAATGGCCACAGGTTCCTCACAAAGTGGATCACCTGGATCCTCTCCCACTTCAAAAACGCCTTGGGGGCAAACCTCCTTACACTTCCCACACCCATTACACTTATCGGTATCTATGGTGATAAAATAGGCACCCGAACCATCCTGATATCCCCAATTTGCTATCACGTTACTTTCCTTTCTCCGCTAAGGCTTTTGTAAAAAGGGTAACACCAGCAGTTACTTCAAGTCTGCTTATTTTTTAAGGCCTGAAGAATTTTTTCCGGGGTTATTGGTAAGTCTTTTATTCGCACTCCAATAGCATGGTAGATAGCGTTAGCTATGGCTGGAGCTATAATGACCATACCAGTTTCGCCTACTCCTTTAGCACCATAGGGACCGATAGGATCCCCCTCTTCTACAATTAGCACCTCGATTTCTGGTAGGTCAAGAGTAGATAAAAGCTTATAGGTATTAAAGTTATCAGTAATTGTTTCTCCGGTACTCGTATCAAAAATAAAATCTTCACTCAGACAAAATCCCAGCCCTTGTACAACTCCACCTTCAAGCTGACCCTCAACATTCATCGGGTTTATTGCTTTACCAATATCATGGGCAATTACCAGTTTCAATACCTTCACCTCCCCGGTCTCGGTATTTACTTCTACCTCGGCAAAACATGCCTGACCCGGAGGGGAGAGGGTCGTTGCTTCGTGGCTTGCTTCTCCGGTGATTTGAAGGCATTGTTGCTTGAAATTATACATAGCTTCTTTAACAACTTCGGAAATTGAAATTTCTTTTTCCGGATTTGATTTATCATAAACTCGACCATTTTGGGCTTCGAGTTTATCAACGGACACATCCAGGAATATAGCGGCCCGCTCCAAGACTTTTCGCTTGACCTCCCGGGCTGCTTTCAGAACTGCGTTTCCGATAACATAGGTTGACCTGCTTGCGTGGGAGCCAACGTCAAATCGCGTAATATCGGTATCACCGCTTACCACATGGATATCGTCAGGACGTAGTCCCAATTCTTCAGCGGCAATCTGGGCCAGAACACCGAGTATACCCTGACCCATTTCGCAGGGGCTCACTACGAGAACGGCTGAGCCATCTTCGTTGAGTTTAATGCAGGCATTTGAGTGTTCAAGCATCAAAGGGGCAGCACCGCTCGCATGCTCCATGGTTGCCATTCCCACGCCACGCCTCTTTACACCTGTATCTTTTCTAACCCTCTTTTCGGCCCACCCTATTATTTTGGCTCCAGCACTTATACATTCATCGGTCGCAACGCTTTGAATCTCTTCGGGTTGTATTCCCCGCTGCTTGCGGCGAGTTCGTCATTCCGGCGGAAGCCGGAATCCAGGGAATCTAATACCCCGCTGCTTGCGGCGGGGTAGTTTATTTTAAATCCGGTTCCAGCTTAGTACCGGTATTGCCAGCCAGTAAAAAAATCTTTGCATTTCTTCTTTTTTCAATTATAATAAATTTTTTCCCGAATAACTAATTGAAAACACTAACTTTTTACTATTCTTAACAGGAGGTAACATCCAGTGGCTAATTGTGAGTGTACAAACAAAAAAGTATTGAAAAAGAAAGCAATTAATACTGAAGAAATTCCCGGTGCTTACTGCGCTACTATCACGAAGACTACGTATGAGATAACTTACGAGTGCAAAGATTGTGGAAGGCAGTGGACCGAAACCAAAGAAGAAACTAAATTTGAGTAACAGTTTTTGACTGAT
>JAZDOO010000108.1:0-4295 GCA_043798555.1 Pseudomonadota bacterium
CATATCAGTATGAACTGGCGGGGTCGACCATTGGTCAGCCATGAGGTGATTGTAAAACTGATTGGGGAAACTACGACAAGCACTGGGCTTGAGGTCAAGGCCCAACTTGATAAGAGAAAATATCCCGTCAAGGTCAAGGTAACGGATGCAGAAATGAAAACAGTAAAGATCAAGCCCCATAAATTTCATGGTGAGTGGAACCACAGTATCAACCCTTGAGGTGACTTAAATCTCTTCGGGTTGTATTCCCCGCCGCTTGCGGCGAGTTCGTCATTCCGGCGGAAGCCGGAATCCAGGGAATCTAATACCCCGCTGCTTGCGGCGGGGTAGTTTATTACAAACCCTAACTATGAGGATTTGGCACAGCATCTGAGAAACGGAGGTAGTGAAATGGAAAAGTTACTCAGCGAGTATGAACAGCCCACCAAGCAGCACTACCAGATCCTTTTGATGAGTTGGGCCGGATGGGTTTTCGATTTCTACGATTTGGTTCTCTACACCTTCCTCCTGATTCCCATAGGCAAGGAACTTCATTTCTCCAAAGTGATGCTCTCGTACGTTCTCGGTGCGTCACTGGCGGCAACAGCAATCGGCGGGGTCCTCTTCGGCAACCTCTCGGACCGTTATGGGCGCAAGAGCGTACTGCAGTGGACCATTCTAACCTACAGCCTTGGGACGTTCCTCAGCGGTCTGGCCTCGAATCTCCCGCTCCTGATCGTGTTCCGCATCATTACCGGACTCGGTGTCGGAGGCGAATGGGCCACGGGACAGACCTATGTCGGCGAGACGTTTCCAGCCAAAGTGCGAGGCAGGTACGGCGCGTTCATGCAGACCGGTGCCCCCATCGGTGTTGCCCTGGCAGCCATCGTCGGTGGTTTTGTTGCTCCCGCAATCGGTTGGAGGGCTTGCTTCTTTATCTCGGTGTTGCCGGCTCTCCTCGTGGTCTTCATCAGGAAGAGACTCCCCGAGTCAGACATGTGGCTGGAAAGGAAGCGGAGGATTGCCGAAGGGGCTCTGTCTCTGGAGTTTCTACAAGATGAGAAGGCAAACAAGTTCCTGATGATGTTCTCAAGAACGTATCGAAAGCTTTTTGCGCAGTGTCTTGTCCTTGCCATTCTGGACATGTCGGCTTATTGGTTCACCTACTCCTGGCTCCCGGGTTATCTTCACGAGCAAAGAGAATTCTCGATGGCCAAGTCGGCTCTCTGGATGCTCGTCACCCAAACAGGGGGGTTCCTTGGGTACTCCACTTTCGGCTTTGTCGCGGACAAGCTGGGTAGGAGACCGGCTTACTCGATCTACTGTGTGGTCATGGCTCTCGGGCTTGTGATGATCACGCTTCTCTGGGACACGATCGCCGTCTATCCGCCCCTCATCCTGGGTTTCATGTTCATGGTGGGGTTGGGAACGGGGATGTTCGGCGGGTACGGTCCCCTTTTCTCAGAGCTGTTTCCCACTTCCGTCAGAAACACAGCGATGGGCTCTGCCTTCAATCTGGCAAGAGGCGTTCAGTTTTTCACACCAGTGATCATCGCTCTAATCGCCAGGACCTATGGACTGGCCGGGGGTATCTCGCTGGCTGCCCTTTTTGCCCTGCTGACAGGTGCATGGATCTGGACCTTTCCCGAGACCAAAGGGAAAAAGCTGGTGATTGTGGAGGAGCGGTAAATGGTGTTGCGGAAAAGTCAGAGAAAAGGGGGCAAAGATGAAGGCAAACGATAAAAAGATCAGGGTACTACTTACTAAATCTCAACTGGATGGTCATGATCGGGGGTAAGGTATCTTGCCAGGAAATTGAGAGAAGCGGGAATGGAGGTTATATTTACAAGGTATAGAAATCCCCATGAGATAGTGAATTCGGCGCTACAAGAGGATGTTGATGTAATAGGGATCAGTTTCTCGGTGGGGGGGCATACTGTCATTAGTGCGGAGGTGATTAAATTATTAAAGGAGAAGGGGATAAGCAATATCCCTGTTATTATTGGCGGCATAGTCCCTGGAGATGATATGGCCGAACTTCTGGAAATAGGTATTTCCAAGGCTTTTGGTCCAGGATCCCATGCCAGCGAGATCATTGAACACATAAAAACCCAGTAAATAAAGGTACTTAAGAAAGACCTTAAGAAAAATCAAATGAGGAGGAGTCCCATGTTTACCAGAGACACACTCGAGAAAGATAGAGAATTACAGGAGCGATGGGAAGAAAAATATCAAAAGCTCCACAAAGATCTGAAATTCAAAGCAACTACAAGAACAGGCGTGGTGCCATCGGCGGATTCATCCAATCAGGATTCCCGATTGGCTATGTGATCGCTTCTTTGGTATTTGCGGCAATTTCTTATCTCCTGGACGAGGAGGCGATGCTTCAGTTCGGATGGCGAATCATGTTCATAACCGGAGTGCTTCCGGTATTTTTAGCTGTCTATATAAGAAGGATGCTCCCGGAATCACCTGAATTTGAAAAAGCGAGGGAAAAGGGAGCGCTTGAAAAGACCCCTTTTCTCAGTCTGTTTAAACCTCCGGCGGTGTGGACCTTTCTGCAAGTGTTCTTGTTTATGACCGGACTTTTCCTCACTGACTATTCAGTTTATGGATTTCTGCCCAATATCTTGACCTTAGAAGGAAGAGGGTTTGACACCACTACCTACAGCTTGATTTATGGTTTTGCTCTGTTTATGGCGTTTCTTGGCTACAATGTTTATGGGTGGCTTTCAGATAGGGTGGGAAGAAGGAAACTCACACTGTACTACTGCATTTTTCTGGTATTGTTTGGCATTCCCGTCTACTATGTTTTGTATCATGCTGCCCTGGCCCGGGATATCCTGCTTGCACTGGTGGGGACCACCATGGCGGCAATGCTCAAGCTCGCCTGGGGTATTTTGTACCGGCCTATCTTTCTGAGCGGTTCCCGACCGAACGGCGCGCAGTGGGGGTTGGCTTTGGCTATTCTTCAGGCGCACTCCTGGGGGCGTGGTTCGGTGCTTATGTGTGGTGGGCTCATAATATCCCCTGGATTAAGATTATTGAAAAAGATGATCTATGGCTCTCGCCGGCAGTGATTTTAACCATTGGGGCGGCAATGACCTTTGTAAGTCTCTTATACAGCCCGGAAACAAAAGATCTGGCGCTATCTGAAGTAAACGTTGCGGAGGATGTTTATCAACCAGTTATCCCGTAAATACCACTCGTTGACACCGACGGAAATTAAAAAATTAACACCTTGGCTCCGCGAATTTTGGTGGTTTTGAGCTCTACCAGAGCCCGATTTGCCTCTTTCAGGGTGAATTCCTGGACTTCAGGTTTGATTCCCATTTCTGCTGCCAACTGCAAGAATTCGATTACGTCTTTTCTGGCGACATTCGCAACACTCTTGATTTCCTTTTCCAACCAGAGATGGGGAGGATAATCTAATCGGAGAAGATAGTCCTTGTCCACCTCTTCTTTGCGGATCGCATTGATCACTAACCTTCCACTTGGCTCTAAATTTTTCAGCGCTTCAACGATCGGTTTCCATACCGGCGTGGTGTCTATGATTGCATCCATTTTTTCGGGCGATTCCTCAGCAATATCCCCCGCCCAAACCGCTCCCAGTTCTCTCGCAAACGCCCTTTCTGCCTCACTTCTGGCAAATACAAAAATATTACTGCTGGGATACTGGTGTTTTGCCATTTTCAGTACTAAGTGAGCTGAAGCTCCAAAGCCAGTAAGTCCCAGGTTTTCTCCATCCTTGAGTCCGGTTAACCTCAGCGAGCGATAGCCAATTGCGCCAGCGCACAGAAGGGGAGCTGCCTCCGCATCGGAAAAGACATTCGGAATCCGGTAAGCGAAATCTTCGGAAACCGTCATATACTGTGCATACCCGCCATTAGCGTCCCGGCCCGTTGCCCTGAAGCTCTTGCACAGGTTCTCATTCCCTGCCCGGCAGAACTTGCAGGTTCCGCACGCGGAATAAATCCAGGCAATGCCAACCCGGTCACCAGGAAGAAAGACGCTAACCTTACTGCCGATGTCTTCAACTCGACCAACTACCTGATGACCTAAAACAACGGGAAAATGCGGAGGGGGTGTTCGTCCCTCAATTTCATCCAGTTCAGTATGACAAACCCCGCAGGCGAAAACTTTCACCAAGAGTTCTTTCTCCCCCGGGACAGGGTCTGGCAGGTCTGCCAGTTCCAGCGGCGTTTTGTTTTCTGCAAGACTGCAAAGCTGGTTCAAAACCATTGCTTTCATACGCGTTTACCTTTTTTCTCACTGAAGGATTATGCTCCAAACTCCTAATACGAACAAGACAAAAA
>JAZDOO010000128.1:0-8498 GCA_043798555.1 Pseudomonadota bacterium
CCCGAATTTTTCGGTAGAGGGTCTGGCGGCTTATGCCGAGGAGGCGGGCGGCTTTGGCCTTGTTTCCGTCGGTTTTGGTCAAAACCTGCAGGATGTCTTCTGAGCTTCCCGGGAGGTCCTTTACTAAGGTTGGGCCTTTAAACTGGGTATATTCGCGGAGTTCAAGAGGGAGGTCATCCAGGGTGATGATTTGACTATGACAGAGGAGATAAGCATGTTCCAAGGCGTGTTCCAGCTCCCGGATATTTCCGGGCCAGGGATAGTGCAGAAACACTTTCAGAACCTCATCAGATAGGCCCTCAATCTGCTTGTTAAATTTTTGGTTGAACATACTACCAAAGTGATCAATGAACAAAGGGATGTCTTCGCGCCTTTCCCGAAGAGGAGGGAGGGTGATCTCTACCACCTTTAGACGATAATAAATGTCTTCCCGGAGCTCACCCTGCCTCACTTTTTCTTTTAAATTGCAGTTGGTAGAGGCGATCACCCGGATATTTACCTTGATTGGGGTGGAATCACCAACCGGCTCAAACTCCTTTTCTTCCAGTACCCTCAAAAGCTTTAGTTGGACCCGGTGAGAAATATCCCCGATTTCATCCAAGAAAATAGTCCCGCCATCAGCCTTCCTAAAACGGCCTACCTTATCTTTTAAAGCTCCGGTAAAAGCACCTTTTACGTGCCCGAAGAGTTCGCTTTCCAAAAGGTTCTCGGCCAGGACAGAGCAATTGACTTTCACCAAAGGTTTGAAGCCCCGGCTGCCGGTGTAGTGCAGGGCATCGGCCAGGAGTTCCTTGCCCGTACCACTTTCACCGGTGATCAAGACCGTGGTATCCTGGTCAGCTAAGTCCTCTACCAGGTTATATACGGCCTGCATCTTCTTACTATTTCCAATCATGCGGTGAAGTTGGTACCGCTCTTTTAACTTTCGCTCCAGGTCTGTGAGTCGGGTTATATCCCTGATTACCAGAACTACTCCTCTAAATGCACTCTCTTCGTCCCGAAGGGATGAGGTGGTAAGTACCACTACCTGTTCCAGCTGCTCCGGATGGTGGCATTCCACCCGGTATTCCCTAATCGGCTCTCCGATCTCCAGGGTCTTCTTTAACACCTCACGACCGGCCAGGGCCCAGGGGGCTAACGACTCGCTAAATTTTTTACCGATGATTTCCTCGGACACCGGACCACATAAGCGTTCCGCAGCTTTATTGATATTAATTATCCGGAGATCTTGATCCACAGTGATGATGCCATCATTCACACTTTGGAAGACAGCCTCTAAGGTGGAGCGATAGTGCTCTTTTTCAGCTTCCACCCGATGTTTTTCGTCTATAAGGGTCTTGTAGTGAATGGCCTGGCGGGCTATGCGGATCAGGGTTTCTCTTGTTATCGGCTTGGGGAGATAATCAAAAGCTCCCAGACGAACTGCTTCGGCAGCAGTTTCTAGATCGGGATAGCCGGTTATCAGGACTACCGGGCAGTGTAACCCCCGGCTTTTTACTTCCCGGAGGATATCAATTCCGGTGCCCCCCCGCTCCAGAACAATGTCTGCAAAAATAAGGTCCAGCTCGGTACTGGAGATAATGGTGAGAGCAGAAGAGAAGTCTTCGGCAGTTACCACCTCATACCCCTCCGCAGTGAGAAGGGCTTGAAAGATAAAGCGGAGGCGTTCTTCGTCGTCAATGATCAGGATCTTTTTCTTCATAAACTTTTCTTTGCTGCTTTATCCGGATTCCACTCAAATTTCCTATTAAACCTTCATACGCCTTCGGCGTACTACAAAGGATGAAAATGAATTGAGGGATTTTTGACGGAAAATCCACAAGACCTATTTTCCTATTAAATTCTATTATATAAAAAGTTATTAATAATGCAAGTGTTAAACCCTGGCAGGCGCGTCATTGATCATCGGCGGGAAAAGGGACTGATATAGCTCCTTTCTGCAACGCTTCTTTTACCCCCGAAACTCCGGCCCCTGGATTTATTTCTAACAGCCGGACTACTTTAGCGGTAACATAGGCAGTAGCAAAGCTGCTTCCGGAAAAATTCATCAGTGGCGGCATGTGAGGCAGGTCTCTTGGTCGGCCGTAGGCGCCAAACTCTATAAGACTTCCCGGATGGTAAATCAGGGAATCCCGATCACAGGAATGATTCCAATACACCCCGATCACGGTCTCAAAAACCGAAGGAAATACCTGGTGATCCGGGGCCTGAGCCGCGGCTACGATCACGATCCCTTGGTCGTATGCTTGTTGGCACAGCGTACGTAAACGGGCCCTCGCTTGCTTGCGTTCGGTGCCAAGACTCAAATTGATGACGTTCATGTTCTGCTTGATCGCCCATTCCAGGGCGGCGAAAAGCAGGGGAAGCGGTGCCTCCAAGGTTCGGTGAAAGATCTTAATCGCGTGGAGCTTTACCCGAGGAACATGTTCCCTGATAATTCCCGCAAGCGCAGTTCCATGCCCGATTTCATCTCTAAAATCACTATCGTGCACCACCTCACCTTTCGGACCCAGATGAAACGCTATTCCCCCTTCCACTCCCTGGACATGGGAATGCCAGGGATTTACCCCACTATCAATGAGGCCAACATTCACACTCATTTTTAACCCGATCCTTTCCTGGTAGTACCGAGGTGCTCATTTAATGAACCGTGCAGTGCCCGGGGGAGAGGGCGATAATGCTATCAGCATCTTGAATTGCTGAGGGCCGGTGACTTATAACCAGGAGCGTCCGCCCTTTCATGAGGAAACGGAGAGTATCTTTGAGGCGCTCTTCGGCAAGGGAGTCCAAAAAGGCAGTGGCTTCATCCAGAATCAGGATTTTTGGTGCTGACAAAATCGAGCGGGCAATGCTAATGCGTTGCTTTTGCCCTCCTGAGAGCCGGACTCCCCGGTCGCCCACTACGGTAGCATATCCCCGGGGAAGGGATTGGATGAAGTCATGAATGCCAGCAGCCTTCGCGGCTTCAACAATTTCTTCATCCCGGGCGTGAGGTTTCGAAAACCGGATATTTTCCCTGATGGTAGTATGAAAAAGGAAGGTGTCTTGCGCCACGAGAGCGACGTGCTTTCTGAGCCAGTCTATTTTGAAACTCTTGAGGTCAATTCCATCCAATGTGACCCTCCCCTGATCCGGGTCGAAAAGCCTCAAAATCATATGGCAAATCGTTGACTTTCCCACTCCACTGGGGCCGGTTACGGCGGTTATCTTGCCCGCAGGGATCTGAAAAGACAGATTTTCTAACACTGGTTCTCCGGGCTCATAAGCAAAGGATACATTTTTAAAAGCAATCTCCCCTCTCAGGTTTCCCTCTTGCAAAACAACGTTCCCCTCTTCGGCAAAGGCGGGCGTAATCTTCAGGATATCGTTCACCCTTTGTAATGATACCTTTGCTTTCTGGAGCGCCAAAAAGCCGTCCATCAGCCCTTGTAACGGGGAAAAGGCCCGACCCTGGTAAATGGAGAAGGCGATTAAACTACCAATACTTAAGGTACCCGTAATGACCAAAAATCCCCCATATCCAAAAACAACTAAGGTATTAATGATGATCATGATCGTGGGCACTGAGCCGGAAAAGACTCTTAAGGTCTGATGACGCAAAAGGAATTCCAGGAGATAAGCATGTCTTTCCTTCAATTTTTCGGATTCTACGGCTTCAGCACCAAATGCCCTTATCAGGCTGGCGCTGCTTAAGGATTCAAACAAAAAGTGGGCAATATCGGCATTACTCTCGGCCACCTGCTTAGCAAGTTCTAAAAGCCTGGGTCGTATCCAATGAATACTATAGAGGGCAACGGGCAAGAAGCAAAAACTCAGCAAAGCCATTTTCCAATGTAACCAGAGCAAGATTATTGTCGTTATAACGCAGGTAAGGAGATTAAACAAGAAGTGGGGAACGGTTTCCGTGATCAACCCCTGGACATCGGCCATATCCGAAGCAATCCGGGAATAGATATCTCCGATCTTGTTTTTGGCAAAAAAGCTCAACGGAGCTCTTTGCACATGGGCAAAGAGGTCTTCCCTCATCGTAAACAAAAGCTTCGCCGAATAAGAGGTATAGAGAAAGCTGTTCCCCATGCGAATGGCAAAGCTTATGATTAAAAGTACAATGAGGGCAAGTAAAAGGGGGAGTAAGAGGTGGGAGGAATTTCCAAGAAAAACTTTATCAATCAGTACCTTGGCAAATAAGGGCTGAGACAATCCCAGGGCCGTGCTTAACCCACTGAGCAAAAAGGAAAACGCCACCACCTTTTTATGGGGACGAAGATAGCTGCTAAGATAGTGAACGTGGCTTAGTAAAGAATCTTTCATCAATTAACTGTCCCGGAAGTAACACATATACCCTTTTTCGCAATATTCCGGAGTCTTCCGGAGCGAACGGGCAATCAGGCCGATATCCTCAGCCGGGACGCCGGCTCTCACCTCATCCATGATCGCCTTTACCAGTTGAACACTCCTCATTTTCCGGTAAAAAGATGCTTCCCTTCCCGCAATCTTTACTGCCGTAATTCCCCAGTCTCGAAAATAACCAAACCAGCAAAGACTGCAAGGCCCATTCGGCAAGCCCTCTTTCTGAAAAGAAGAACCACAGTTATTTTGGTACCAGAGATACTCACGAAGCTCATCCACATGGGTTTCTCTCTCCTTGGCCGAGAGTTCGTGCCCCCGGGCGTCAAACGTTCTCACCTCCCAATCAGTAAGGCAAAAAGGACCAAGTGCGTGAGAAGTTTGGCAAAACCCCTCTTCAAAATAACAACCGTCATTGAGGGCGAAGACCTCGAATTCCAGGTTTGGGTTTGCCTCGCGGACCAAAGGCTTAATCTCAGAAAGTCGTAACTGCCGGGGCAATATAATTCTCCTCACCCCCAAGGACCAGAAAAAGTCAGCCGATCTGGAGTTAAAACAACTTCCCAGGCTACTGAGGTGAATCTTCACCGGAAACTTCTCCCGGGAAAGGAGGAGCAGGAAATTAACATCGCTCACAATGAGGCCATCAATCCGAAGCTCGGAAACTACTTTCTCCACCAGTCTTAAAAGGTATCGAATGCTCCCCTGGGGGTAAAAAGGAGCATTCAACGTAAGGGAGACAGAAGCATTTCTTTCGTGGACCAGTTGGACTAGCCTTTGCATATCTTCCCAGGAGATAAGATTTGCCTTTGCCGGACTCCGGCGGTTCATCCACCACTGGCCGCCAAAGTGATTTTCCCACTCGGGCGTGCTTAGGCCGCAATAAAGCTCATCGGCTCCAAAATGGAGGAGCATTTCCACCTCTTCTACTGCACTGACCGGAGCAAGGATCTTCATAGCGTTTAGATAGCAAACCCCTGGTAGACCAGGCGCACTTTCTTCCGTTTCGCGGTTTTAAAAAGCGAAGCGACCATTAAGGGGGTATAACGATAAAAAATGGTATTCCCGCTTTGAATTATTGGAAAGGCAGCATCTTGACTCTTAAGCTCAAGCACTGACATGCTGCAGGGTTGAGCGCATTGGTGCAAAGGGATAAACTTTTGTTTTGCTGGCTGGGTGAAGGAAGCAATCCAGCATACTCTGCCGGTGGTAATATAGCCGAAAGGAAAATAGATGGACTGATTGAGCGGGGAGGCGGTGTCTACGCGCAACGTTCCGTAGGGCAAAAGATCGCGTTCCAGGCGGGTCACGCCTAAGGCCATCATCTTTTCCTGCACTGTTCTAAAATCAAAGGTGCTCCCGTGTAAGAGGGCTTTCGTTTCGCCCGAAAACGAGGCGGCTTTATCCGGCCATGATAAACGAGGATCCTTGAATCCTTTATTAAAGAGGCGACCTGCGGCTAACTGAAGGTGCGGGTACCGTTCTTTTAAAAAGAAAATGGTTCCCCAGTCATTAACGACTACCTCTGCCATAGGGTCCTTTGAGTAGAGATATTCGAAAATCGGAGTATACCACTTCCAACCCTCATTAGTAAAGACCGGTGTTAAAAGGGTAACCCCCACTCCTTTTTTCTCGGCACATTGATAAAAGGCTTTAAGGTCAGACAAAGACGGCAACCGATGGGGACAAAACTCATCACCAAGGTAAATTCGGGCAAAGGATCGAGCTATATTTTCCCCCAACCTTTCATTACCGGGAAAGGTGGATCTATAGAAGGTGGCTAAGTGTTGTGGAAAGGAGCCTAATGCTTCTTCTTGGGCAAGGCTCCTCAGGTGAAGGGCAAGTTCCATAGAAATGTGGGGGGCACTTACGTTTGATGGTTGGGTAGAACAATTCGCTGAGAGGGAAAGAGCAGCCCGGTTATTGCTTCAGGGCCACCTGTTTCTGTTCAGGAAGAATCTTCTGATAGAATTTCTGGCCCTCTTGCATCTCATGGTTATGACAATCCTTGCAGGGCTGTTTGGAAATTGCCTTGATCAGTTTGCTGTGAATTTGTTCCTGATCACTTTCTTTATGATTCTTGGCGTTCTTGCATTGAAAACACCGGTAATTGGGCACATAACTCCAATAGGCCGGCACTTTTCCTTCCTCCAAAAATAACGGCTCAGAAGCCGGTTGAATGGGCTCATTGGGGTCCCGTTGGAAATGGGTAACAAACTCTGTGGCCGCTGCCTTGGTCATATCCCAGCGACCTTTCACTCCAGCATCAAAATGACACCCGGCACAATTGCTATGGTTTTTCATGGTTTCGGATTCTTTCCACTTTGTTATCGGGTCTTTCATTTCATGACACACTGCGCAGGTCACCTCCTGAAAACTGCGCACCGACACTTCATGAAACACAAAAAACAGTACAATCACCAGTGGCACCACTGCAAATAACATCTTCATCTTTGATCCCCCTGAGGTTTCTTTTTTTCGCTGCATACACTCCTCTCCTGTTTCTTTTAAAAGCATTGCTAATATGAAAGACGATGCACGATTGCACCATCTCCGGTAAGGGGAATAACCTTGAGAAGTTGCAAGGTTTCGGTGTCATAAACGCTTATATCACTACCACCTGGACCCACATAAACCTTTTTCCCATCAGCGGTGGTAGTGACTGCATAACACGTCCCTTCCATCACCGGAACCGACTTAACGGTCTCTCCGGTTTTGCTATCAATTTTTACCAATTCATCCATAACTCCGTATAAGTACCTCTTGTCCGGAGATAGAATGGTAGAATACTCCATCCACACATCCTTCCCTCTTAAGGCACGAACCTCACCAGTGTTCCGATCAATAATTAAGTACCCCATCCCACTCTTGCTATAGTAAGGATTGGTAAAAATACCATGGTCTCCCGGACTATAGTTATTGAAAACCATGAGGGTATTTTTTGCTTCTTCCCCATTTTCAGGGTTAAGCAATCCCATGAGTTTCTCAAGGTTTCCATTGGTAAGATCGAGCTTATACACATTAAGGGCAACGAGGATAACATGATGGGCATCGTTCCTGAGAGTAAGTATCCCAGTGGCACAATAGGGAATTGGAAAGTTCTTTACCACTTGCTTGGTCTGAATATCGTAGACTACAAGTTGCGGGGGCAGAACATTAAGCTTTGGGATGTTGTGCTTCTTTTTTACAATCGTACAGCTTAAATAAAATTTGGTACCATCTTCAGAGACCGCAAAACCAAAAACAGTAACCCTGCTCATGGGATGGGAAAATTTGTACGTCTCGATAAGCTTGTTGGTCGTCGTGTCAAACGCATGAACAGAATCGTAGGTATTCAAATAATAACGCTTTCCGTCAGGCGAAAACGCGGCCTGCGCGATGTAATCTTTATATGCTGGTACCGTCTCCACTACTGTATCGGTATCGCAATCAATGACCTGCAGACCATTGGTCACGGGCACATAAAGATAGTCTTTTGCTAAAACCAGATCCGGGGAGTTCAACCCAAGGTAAAAAATTAGGATTGACCATATAGCCTTGTATAGTCGGCGTCTCATTTTTACCTTTCCTCCTTTATCGTTTGATAACAAAATTCAGATTTCTCCAGTCCTTTTCTATAGCCGCACACTGATTCTGAAATTCAGGGAAATTGGTGATCCCATCCGGGGTTTGAGCAGGCCACCAGCAGGGACCTGAGCAACTGGTAAAATCCCGGGCACTGGAAACACAATTTCCAATGGGTGTCTCCGGTCGGGGATTGGTTTCCCAGCCGGTATCAAAGATGGTAGTGCATCCGATAGGCATCCCGGTCATCACATCTTCTCCCATCCCGAATACTGCCCGCTCTTCTAATTTTTTGGCGCGCTTATTTACCCCCTTAAGTCCATTTTTTTTCATATTTTCTTCCCCTCCCTTTCGATAAGAACTTAGCTTTGTTTTGCCTCGCACCCCCTGAATACAGAAGTCAGAAGCCAGTAGGTTAAAATTATTCTGAATTCTATTTCAGGTGGGTGACAAAATCCGGTTCAGTCACAACCAGGAGCGCCCTCGCCTTTAACTCCTTTCCCCCTTCACTGTACGCTGCTCCTACTGCTATTAACCCTACCCCCTCCCGGTGCTGATACCGCTCCTCAATCGGCCCATACGTCGTC
>JAZDOO010000131.1:0-11259 GCA_043798555.1 Pseudomonadota bacterium
GGAGACAAAATGACGGGGGTAGAACGCAAACCGATCTGTGAAATGCAAGATGTGACAGAGACCTTGAAGGACTCGATAAAAAGATTGTTGGAGATTTGGAAGGAACTTTCTGGGGAACATGGTAAAAACCTCGAATGGACGGACACCATTAGGACTAAATAAGTTGTATAAACCAGGTAATGAAAGGGAGGTGAACTTATGGGCGTTACCGTTAGAGAAAAAGCAAAAGGCCAGTGGTGGGTATTTATTAACCACAACGGGAAGCGGAAAAGTAAAAAGATTGGACGGGATAAGAGGCTTGCTGTGGAAGTGGCAAAAAAAATTGAGGCGAGGCTGGCCTTGGGAGAGCTTAACCTTGGACAAAAGGGAAAAGAGAAAATTCCCACGCTAAAAGAATATGTTTATGGTTGGAAAGATGATTTAGAGATACATCCCGGATGGTTTACAGCAGTGGTACATTTTTCCTTAAAAAATTCAACCAAGGTTGGCTATAAGAACATCCTAAGCCGCCACATAATACCTACCTTTGGTAATTACCCTCTTGACGAAATAACATCACGGATGATTAACGATTTTATTTACAGGCTTTTCCGGGCGAATTTAAACAGCCGAACGATAAAAAATATCAAAAACTGCCTAAGTGCAATTTTGAGGAATGCAAAGCAAAATGACTATATAAAGCAAAATACAGCCAGGGAGATAATTATTCCTCGACCTGAGAATGAGCAACCATCCAGGGAACCAAGTCCATTCACCTGGGAGGAACGAGAGCACTTTGAGCAAGCATTTGAAGCAAATTATCCGCGATATTCTCCTCTTGTGATTTGTGGATTCAGAACAGGGCTTAGGATCGGTGAACTTTTAGGGTTACAGTGGGGTGATATTGACTTTTATAATAAACTCATTTTGGTGCAGAGGAACTTAACTCTGGGTAAAGTTACGACTCCTAAGACGTTGTCAGGAAAGCGAATGGTGAGAATGACCAGTTATCTTGTGGAGACTTTTAGAGGATATAGACAGAGAATCATTGAGGAGAAACTAAGGAAGGGATGGAAGGACTTGCCGGAGTGGGTATTTATAAATGAGCAGGGAGGTTTTATCAACTACGGTAATTTTATTAAACGAATTTGGAACCGGGTTATCACCATTTCGGGATTAAGCAGAAGAACCCCTCATGACATGAGGCATACCTACGCTACCTTGAGGTTAAGCAATGGAGACTCTTTAGCAGAGGTAAGTAAGGAAATGGGACACGGAAATACTGACATTACTTATCGTACTTATTATAAGTGGATGCCAAAAGAGAGCAGAACGAACATTGATGCATTGGACACAAGGCAGCACCCATCCGCACCCCAGACGCAACCGGAAAATAAAAAAGGGCTTAGCTTCCTCCGCTAAGCCCTTGAATTTATTAAAGGCGGCACCCGGATTCGAACCGGGGGATAAAGGTTTTGCAGACCTCTGCCTTAGCCACTTGGCTATGCCGCCAACAGAGCGGGAAACGGGATTCGAACCCGCGACCTCAACCTTGGCAAGGTTGCACTCTAGCCACTGAGTTATTCCCGCCTTTTAAATGAAGCGTTGATTTCTCCTCCTAACGCCTCATAATTTCTCTCTGATAACTCTTTAAAATAATTTTTTTATTTTGTCAAATAAAAGCTTTTACTTTCAGGTTAATGGATGCGACTCATATCATAAAAAAATTTATAGAAATACACTAAGCCCGACCACACGGTTAAAACCAGGGCAATCAGCAGCAACACGGTTCCTATTTGGTGGAAATCTACCTGAAAATACTTATAATGGAGAAGTAAAAAAAAGATGGCTGCAATCTGAAAAGCAGTCTTTTTCTTCCCTAAGGTTTCAGCCGGAATTACTAATCCTTCGATTGCAGCAGCTCCTCTCAGACCAGTTATTGCCATCTCCCGGGAGACAATGATGGCTACAATCCAGGCCGGGATATTATGGAGTGAAATAAGCATAATAAGACATGCAGTGATCAATAATTTGTCTGCCAGTGGATCAAGAATTTTCCCCAGGCGGGTGATACTATTCCTCCGGCGCGCCAGAAATCCGTCCAGAAAATCGGTTATTGAGGCAATTAAGAAACACAGTGCGGAAAAAAAACTAATAATTTTCTCCGGAAAAAATAAAAGAACAAATAATAAAGGAATAAAGGCTATTCGAATGAGCGTTAACACGTTCGGTAACGTTAACATCGGGCAACCCCAGGCGTTAAAATCTTATTTGCAACAGCATATATAATCCCAACGCTCCAAAAGTAAGGTTCGCGACCCAGGCTGATACCATTGGAGGTAAAGCTCCACCATGAGCAAGGGCAAGGCAAATATTAAAGAAAACCCAATAAACAAATCCGATAAAAAAGCTAAGCGTTACCCCCAAAGCAAAACCACCATGTTTCCCGAGTCTTATGGCAAAAGGTATCCCAAATAACGAAATGATGAAATTGATAAAAGAATTGGAAATCTTCGCATACATATCTGCCAAATACGTGGTGGCATCATAACCCTCCTGAGTGGTTTTTTCAATATAATCTTTTAGTTCCAGATAACTCATTTCCTCTGGTTTTCTGATTTCCTGTTTAAAAGTTTCTGGGCCTTCTTCGAACGGGATGGGTTTTTGTCGGTCAAACGAGATCTTTATAGCATTTTCGGATTCAAAACTCCGGGTGGTGACATTAGTAAAAATCCATTGATTCTCCTGCCAATGAGCTCGTTCAGCATCAACCCTTTTTAAGAGATGAAAGTTAGTGTCAAAAAAATATAACGTGACTCCTTGAAGGGTATCATCCTGAGGAGAAAAAAATTTAATATTATAGATAACTCCTTTCCCCCGATACCAGATTTGATGTTGTTTAAAAAGGTATTTTCCTTTCTTCTCTTTGATCTCGTCAAAAATAGTCTGTACTTTTCTGTTGGTATAGGGAGAAATGAGCTCATTCCCAAAAAACGCTGCAATACTGATTGTCAGAGTAGAGACAAGAATAGGAGCTACTAACCGAAACAGGCTTACTCCATTTGCCTTAAGAGCCACAATCTCAAAGTTCCGGGAAAGGTTACCGAGGGTAATAAAGGTTGCCAGCAAAACCGCCATCGGAGTGATTTGAAAGATAATATAGGGAAATTTAAAAAGAAAATACTGCGAGGTGGTCCAGAGGCTCGCACGATGGGTTATAAAGGTGTCTAAGCGTTCAAAAAGATCAATGGTCAAGTAAAGGCTTAATGCTACCGCTAAACTGTAGAAAAAAACTTTACTAAATTCTCGTAATAGATATTTTGTTAAGATGGTCATGATAGTTAACTCAGGAGGTATCCTTTGATTTTTTCGAATGTTTTTTCCCCAATGCCGCGAATCCTTTTTAATTCCTCAAGGTCTTTAATCTCCCCATGATGCTCCCGGTAAGCGATAATGGTACTTGCTCGTTTTCTTCCAATCCCCAGGTTCAGCATCAACCCTTCCCTGCTTGCAGTATTGAGAACTTCAAGAATCGGAACTTTGTCTGTCTCCTCTGGTCTTGAACCTTCCACCAGAAAACGAACTTTATTTTTCAGAGATTCATAATACCAGGCACATTTTTCAAGAACAGGTATTGACGACTCTTTCTCTCCTTTCCTAAAAAGATACCCTGCAAGAAAGAGGAAAATTACATTGGGAATCCACATGGAGACAAAGGGATGGATTCTTCCGATGCTTCCGAGGTTTCTCCCAAAGGAAAATAACACATAGTAAATGAGCATTACTATCAAACCAATGATGAAACCATATGATTTTCCCGCTCGAGGGTTATGGACTCCAAGAGGAACACTCAATAAACCAAATATCAAGCAGGCAAAAGGAATGGCAAAGCGGCTGTGCAACTCAACCATAAAGGAAAAGTATTTTTTATTGGTTCGGTTACTGGAAGCAGAATGCAATAATTCAGTAATAGACATCCCCTCTTTCTTTTTCCCAAACCCGCCTTGGTTTGAAGATGCTTGCTGGGAGCTGAGGTTTAGGTTATAGGTAGTGAAATCAATTTTTTGATACTTCTTGGTCTTTTGATTTAGTTGGTGGATACTTCCATTTTTTAGATGAAGCGTTACTTTGCGTTCTTCAAGATTAGTTATCAAGTATCCCTCTTCGGCTATGATAGTGGTTGGCTCTTTGGTTTGGCGGGTATCAGAAATAAGTACTCCCTTTAGTCGCGTGCTCTGGGGTGGTATTTCGTTAACGTAAAGCATTAACCCCTCAAAATCGTCATTAAACACTCTTTCTTTAAGACCTGCCTCAGCGCGATATTGGGCTAAGTCGAATATAAACTTCTCTAAGGAATAATTTGCTTTGGGGGACAAATAAATGGTAAAGAGGGTGGAAATCAGGTAGGCAATAAAGGAAAGTATAAAAATAGGCTTGAATATTTGGGCAAGACTAATCCCACTGGCTTTCAATGCAATGATCTCACCATCGGCAGAGAATCTGCCCAAGGTTATGAGTACTCCCAATAAAAGACTCATGGGGATCACAAAGGTTACAAAAGAAGGTACAAGCAAACCAATAAATGTCATGATGTCTATTAATCCGAATCCTTTATTGACAATCAGATCGGTTAATTTGAAAATGCGAATCATTAAGATGGCAAAAATCAAAATAAAAAGGCAGACCAGGAAATGAGCAAATGCCTCCTTAAAAAGGTAGAGGTTAATTGTTCTGGTCTTGAAAGTTAATATGTTTTGATTCATTTTAGTCTATCACCGGGTGAAACATTTAATTCGTAGAAAAAATCTATAGCAGGATAATAGAAGGGCGTCAAGGAAGAGACGAAGCCCCTCGCGAGGAGATAACCTATGGCCCAAAAAAAGAAAACCTGCCCCTATTGTGGCAAGGAGTTTTCCGAATATCAAAATCCGGTTCCTACCGTAGATATCATCATTGAAGTTGAAAATCAGGGAATTATATTAATAAAAAGGAAAAATTTCCCTTATGGATGGGCATTACCAGGCGGATTTGTGGATTACGGAGAAACAGTTGAAGAAGCCGCAGTCCGCGAGGCCCTCGAGGAAACCTCTTTACCCCTGGAATCCATGAGACAATTCCGGGTATATTCTGATCCGAAAAGGGATCCCCGCCACCATACGATTTCAGTGGTTTTCACTGCCCGCGCCCAGGGAATCCCCCGAGCAAATGATGATGCGGTGGATTTGGGGATTTTTACCCGGGAGACCCTTCCTGCTCCTATTGTGTTTGACCACGATAAAATAATTAATGATTACTTTAAGGAGAGAAATTATCCCCCTCGATAGGAAAAGTGCGGGAGAATCTACCCTTCCCCAAACAGTGATACATGAATAAATGATTAATAATCTTTGTAGCCTGGTTCTATTCCCTTTGCTTTTTCTTCAGGAGGGCGGGTGCGCCAGCGCCGCTGTGTCCATATCCATTGAGAAGGGTATTTGCGGACATATTCTTCAATTTTCTTAGTTATCAACCGCATAATTTCCTCTACCTCAGCTTTCCGATCCTTGGTATCAGGGATGTTCAAAGGAGGCTCAATAATGAGTTGATGGGTGTTGTCTTGGTTTCGAAGCAAGAACATTGGTAAGAGATCTGCCCCGGTCCGGAGATGGAGTACTGCCGGACCGGAGGCAGTTGAAGCCGGACGGTGAAAGAAATCCACAAAAACTCCCCCGTGCCTTTTATTTTCATCAGTTATGAGAAACACCGTTTCGTTTTTTTTCAGGGCTTGCAGGATTCTTTTAAGAGCTTCATTCGGGGGGCGAGAAGGTATAAAGAGCTGCCCCTGTTTTGCACGATAGTGTTCGTACATTTTTTCCCTGAAGGGATCACCGAACGCTCGGACTACCGTATGAAATCGGTAGCCAGCGCTTTTCATCTTGAACCCCATAATGGTAAAATTTCCAAAATGACCACCAATGGCAATGGCGCCTTTCCCTTTTTGGAGTGAGGCATCCAGATGTTCCTGCCCCACGATCCGGATAGCGTTACTGAGAGGCTGCTGATTTTGGCGATTAAAAGAAGCGGCCATTTCAAAAAAATTCTTTACAAAGTTAATATTAAAATTGCGGTAAATCTCGATTTTCTCTTTTTTGGCTTTTTCGTCTCCAAACGCAAGATCCAAGTTTCCCATAACCCGGCGGCGGTGAACCGGGAAGAGAATGGAACTAACCTTCCCGATAAATTCTGCCATGGAGTATATATACTTAAGGGGAACGATCTTAGTGATAATGAAAAAGAGGAACAGATCTGATCGTTCTAAAAGGTAGGTGAAATATTTCTTAAGGTATTTTTTTTTAGACACGGCTTCTCGGGGGGAAGAACTCACATTGGGAGAGCAGAAGTTTTTATCTTTTTATTTAACGGTGAGGGTTCTTTTTCTTTTATCGGCTGTGATTGGTAACCCAAAAATTGGGTTTCGTACAGCCGCTTATAGAGTAAGTTATGCCTCAACAACTCCTCATGACGTCCCTCACCGACTATTTCTCCTTTAGAGAGCACAATGATTTTATGAGCCTTTTTAATGGTTGATAATCGGTGAGCAATCACAAACGTAGTGCGGTTAATCACCAAATTTTCCAGAGCTTTCTGCACCTCTACCTCAGACTCGCTGTCAAGGGATGAGGTAGCCTCATCCAGAATCAGAATAGGGGCATCTTTTAAAAGGGCCCGGGCAATGGTCACTCGCTGCTTCTCCCCTCCCGAAAGTTTGACTCCCTGTTCACCAATGACTGTATCGTAACCTTGAGGAAGATTCTGGATAAATTGGTGGGCATTGGCTGCCTTGGCAGCGGCGATGACCTCATCCTCAATTTTATCCGGATTCCCATAGCTGATGTTGTACTTTACGGTATCATTAAATAAGATGGTCTGCTGAGTAACCAGACCGATATTGGCCCTGAGGGATTTGAGGGTGATGTTCCGGATATCGTGGCCATCAATGAGTATCTGTCCCTCAACAACGTCATAAAAACGAAGGATGAGATTAACGAGCGTGGTTTTACCGGCCCCACTGGGACCTACAAGGGCTATAATATCTCCCACCTGAGCGTTTAAATGTATCTTCCGGAGAACCAGGTCCTCTTCATATTTAAACGACACATTCTTAAACTCGATCCCGGACTTAACCGAGGCCAACGTTATCGCTCCCGGACTATCCACAATTTCTGGTTTGATATCAAGAATGGCAAAAATTCGGGCTGCACCGGCTAAGCCTTCCTGGACAGCTTGATTCGCCTTATTGAGACGTTTTACCGGTTCATAGAACAACATCAGGGCTACCATATTGGAAAAAAAAGCGCCTGGGGTTGTCTGCCCCTTGATGACGGAAAAACCACCGTAAAGGACAAAGCCGGCTGAGGCGAGAATCCCTAAGGATTCCATCACCGGAGCAGAGAGTGCTTTTATTTTTGTCCGTTTCAGAATATAATGAAAATATTTATTATTTTCTCTCGAAAACCGTTTATTTTCAAAGTGTTCCATCCCGAAGGCCTTGATGATTCGGTTTCCGGTGATGGTTTCGTGAAGGTGAGTGGAAATATCCGCCATTTTCCCCTGACTCCGGGCCGCAAGCTTGCGGATCCGTTGACCGAATTTGTAAATCGGAATAACTGCCCAGGGAAAGATAAAGAAGGCAAGAATACCCAATCGCCAGTCATTATAAAAAACCAAGCAGGCGAGGCCAATAATCGTAAAAATATCTTTTGCCACACTGGTAATGGTATCCGATACCGCCCGGAGAACAAGCTCTGCGTCATTGGTAATTCGGGAGATAAGCACTCCCGTAGGGGTTTTAGTAAAAAATGAAACTGAGAGGGTCTGGAGGTGATGGTAAATTGCATCGCGGATATTTCTGACGATACTGAGACCCACATAGGCCATGAAATAGGCCTGGAGGTAATCTGCGAGCCCCTTCAGGATCGCGATACCAATGATGGCAATGGGAATTAATTTCAACATCTCAACATTTTTCTTGATAAAAATATCATCCAGCATTGGCTTGGTTAAATAGGCTAAGGCAGCGGTAGTCAATGCAAGAATGCCCATACAGGCCATGGCCACCAAGAGCTGGGCCCAATATGGTTTAACGTATTGGATGAGCCGCTTATAATTGTTCATCATGACCTAATTCGTGAATCAAGGTAGTGATAATGTGAGCTGCGTGCAATGACGCTCCCGGGTTTCCTAACTTTTTCCTGACCTCCACCAGTTCTTTTTTCATTATTTCCCGCGCCGAGGAATCACGAAGAATACTCAGTACCGTGGTAGCGATTTGTTTAGGATTCAGATCTCCCTGAATCAATTCGGGAACGATCGTCTTTTTCGCAATGATATTTACCATACCAATATTTTTTACATTTATCAATAACTTCCCTAACAGGTACGAAAAAGGAGAGACGCGATAAACTACAACCATGGGCGTTCCCATGATTGCCGCTTCTACCGTAGCAGTTCCTGAAGCCACAAGGAGTAAATCAGAGATTTGCATTACATCATAGATGTTGTCTTCCACCACCCGCACGATGGGGCCCTCAGGGCTAACCATACCTTTGATTTTGTCACTATCCAGCCCGGGGGCCGCAGGGATGATAAACTGCACTGAGTTTAATTGTCTCGAAATAAGAGGTACTGCTTTCAATAATGGGGGGAGGTTTCGGGTAACCTCACTCATTCTGCTTCCGGGTAAGAGGCCGATTGTCAACACCCCAGGAAGTAAAGCGAACTGGCAAAAGGCCTCATCACGAGACAGGTGGGACTGCACGGAATCTAACAGCGGATGCCCTACAAACGCCACATCAATGTGAGCCTTCTCATAGAACTCTTTTTCAAAAGGAAAAATGACGATCATTTTTTTTATGAGACGGGCAATTTTTCGGATTCGGCCTGATCTCCAGGCCCAGATTTGGGGGCTGATGTAATACACGATGGGAATGTTCTTTTTTTTCGCTGCCCGAGCAAAAAGAAGGTTGAAGTCAGGATAGTCAATAAGGATTATCAGTGAAGGAGGATCGGATACAAGGGAGTGTTTTAACTTCCGGTAGACCCTATAAATTGTTCTAAGTTTAAACAATACCTCAGTGATACCCACCACCGCCAGATCGGAAATGTGGGCAAGAAGCTTAACCCCCACCTTTCTCATCTGATCTCCCCCTACACCATAAAACCTAAGCCCGGGGTTCAAAGAAAGCATCGCTTTCACCAGATGAGAACCGTGGAGATCCCCTGAAGCCTCTCCAGCAATAATCAGGACTTTTATCCCCATTTGTCGTTCACCAAGTCCCAATCTTTCTATACTCCGATCTGATGATGGATCTCCTTAGCAACTTCTAAGGCCCTGAGGCCATCTAAGGCAGTAACTTGAGGGGGAGTCTGAGTGAGGACCGATTCGACGAAGGCTTGCAGCTCAGCCTTAAGTGGGTCATATTCAGGAGGGGAAATGTGCTCTGCTACGATTCTGGGGAAAGAGGAACCATTCCCGTTTCCAGATTCTTTCCGGTGAATAGAGACACTTCGTTTAGCAAAATCAATAGAAAAGTAGGCGTCAGGTTGAAAGAGCCGTACTTTTCTCATGGTTTTAAGAGAGACCCGGCTCGCAGTTACATTGGCCACGCATCCATTCTCAAAGGTAATCCTGGCATTGGCAATATCTATACGGGGAGAAATGACCGGAACTCCAGTGGCGCGGATCTCTTTAACTTCTGATTTTACTAAGCTTAAAATGACATCAATGTCATGAATCATAAGATCCATAACCACATCCACATCAATACCCCGTTCAATAAAAGATTGCAGCCGGTGGGATTCGATAAAACGCGGATTGGTTAAGGAATTGCTCAATGCGGTAAGCGCTGGATTGAAACGTTCTAAATGTCCAATCTGAAGGGTGACGTTATGAGCTTGGGCTAATTCAATCAATTTTTTCGCCTCCCCAACCGTGGAGGTCATTGGTTTTTCGAGGAGAACATGAATGCCTCGCTTAAGAAATTCATAGGCTACGGAATAATGGTGGGGAGTGGGGACAGCGATACTTACCGCATCTACGTTACCGTAAAGCTCAGCCGCATCCGAAAAAGCGTGCGTTTTGTTTTTCTCCGCAACCTCCCCGGCTCGCTCGGGATTAATGTCCACAACGCCAACCAGATTTACCTCCGGAATAGAGGCATATTTTTCTGCATGGTATTTACCGAAATAGCCTACCCCCACAACGCCAACGTTTAGTTTTTCCATAGACTTATTATCCAAATTGGGAAATGGTAGTTTGATAAATTCGAAATAAAGCCAAATTCTAATACCGAATATCTAAACAAATTCAAATACCAAATGTCCAAAACGTTTTGAGTTTTGTATTTTGATCATTTGGTATTGTTTCGAGTTTAGGATTTTGAATTTAGAATTTTCCCACAGATAATTTACTCCCGTGCCACAACTGCAATCTTAGCCTGATCAGCCGCTTCAATTAATTCCTCTTTATCAATAAGGAGCGTTCTTCCTGCTTCAACGGCGATACTCGTGGCTCCAGCCTCTCTCATGGTGGTGATGGTTTGAGGGCCGATCGCAGGTATATCAAAACGCATATCCTGCTGAGGCTTACTTACCTTGATGACCACTAAGCCGTTTCCTTTTCCCAGTTTCCCGGCTCGGCGAATCGTTTCATCAGTGCCATCAATAGCTTCCACTGCCAAAACCACCTGATTTTTGACTACAATGCTTTGTCCAATATCCAGCCTGCCGATTTCCTTAGCAAGCGGCCAGCCAAATTCGACGTCTTGTCTTTCTTTTTTATTAGGACTACGCTTAGTAAGGCAGCCAGGAGGGCT
Organism: Pseudomonadota bacterium; assembly: GCA_043798555.1. Lineage (GTDB taxonomy): Bacteria > Desulfobacterota > WTBG01 > JAGOGO01 > JAGOGO01 > JAZDOO01. The sequence continues at coordinate 10,833 of JAZDOO010000131.1, forward strand.
AAGCAATTCGTTAAGGAACAACGTTGAATGATGAATAGTAATGCCCTGCTTCTTCATTTCCTCCGATACCGCCCGCAAAAGCATGTCGTCATTCAGGGTTTTTAACTTTGCCAAAAGCGAGAGTGCGTAAAAGTCAGGGCTCACCTCGGAAAACATGAGCGTCTTCGTGATCCCGCCCACCATGGCAGCGTCCTGGAGATTTTCAGCTTTTAATAGGTTAATCAGCTTCCCCAGTTGCCCCACCTTAATCCAGTGAATTTTACTGACAAAGTGTTCCAGCTCAGGAAGCGTTTGCCCTTTATGGGCAATAGCCACTACCTCGACTCCCTTTTTTTGGGCCGACTCGGCAAAAAGAATAGGAAAACGGCCGTTTCCAGCAATGAGGCCAAAACGGGTAAACGGACTAGCGATGGATGCCTCTTTTGGA
>JAZDOO010000132.1:0-2666 GCA_043798555.1 Pseudomonadota bacterium
AAAATTATATCAAGAAGGTGGTAAATGTTCAAGTGAATTGACAGGCTAAGGCATTGATGATAGACATGGTTCAATCTCGGAAGCTCTTTTCAATCCTGTCTCAGGTGAACAATGCTTTCTTACAGGATTTTCATTATGGAGGTAAAATGGGAGCCAAGGTAGCACGGGATGTAGTTTGGTGTCTGGATGACCTTTATTTAGGCCCTAAGGATCCAAACCTTCAGGCAGACGAGCGCTGGTGCAAAGAAGAAGCGGAACGTTTTTCAGATACCTACCTGGGAAAGGTAGGAAAGCTTTCCCCTCAAGCACTGTTCGGGGCTATCCAGAGATTCGAGAAACTCCAAGAACGCTCTGGCAAACTTCTTTCGTTTGCCTATCTCTTTTTCTCCACCCAGACCCAGAGTGCTGAAGCCAGTTCATTATGGCAGGAGTTTCAGGAATTTAATAGCATATTACACCGGGATACGCTTTTTTTTGAATTAGAATGGAGCCAGTTGGATGATGACCAGGCTCAGGAATTTATGGAGAGTCCGGAGGTAGCTCGTTATCGCCACTATTTGTTGACCCTCCGAAAGTTTAAACCGCATTTATTAAACGAGCGGGAAGAACGACTCTTGGCAGAAAAACAACCGATTGGGACACCAGCGTGGTGTACGCTTTTTGATAAGGTAATGAGTCACCTCCGTTTCGGTGTTAGCCAGCGGTCCGAAGCAGAAGTTTTAAGTGATCTTTATCACCCAGACCGGAAGGTGAGAAAAAAAGCGGCCCTGGAATTTACCACCGGTTTAGAAAGTGTCTTACATATCGTAACCCATATTTTCAATACTATTCTTCTGGATAAGAGCATCACCGATCGTTTGAGAAACTACCCTCACTGGTTGCGGGCAAGGAATTTGCTCAATGAAGCTGATGATGAAATGGTTGAAGGATTAGTACGGGCTGTTTTCTTCCGTTATGATCTGGTTAAGCGATATTACCGGCTGAAGCAGAAATTGTTAGGTTATGATACCCTGTTTGATTATGACCGCTATGCACCTTTACCGGAACTGCCAGCTCAAACATTCACCTGGGAAGAAGCTAAGGAACTGGTTCTCGCTGCTTACAGTAATTTCTCTTCTAAAATGGCCGGCATCGTAAAGTTCTTCTTTGATGAAGGTTGGATTCACGCAGCCGTGATCCCAGGGAAAATCAGCGGGGCGTTTTCCCATCCCACTGTCCCCCGGGTTCATCCGTTCATCCTTTTGAACTATACGGGAACTCACCGGGATGTCATGACCTTGGCTCATGAATTGGGTCATGGAATCCATCAGTATCTGGCGCGAAAGCAAGGGTTCTTGAATAGTGAAACACCACTCATTACTGCTGAAATGGCATCGGTTTTCGGGGAAATGCTCGTTTTTCAGTATTTGTTAAAACAGATTACCGATCCTGGTACGCGCATTGCCCTCCTTTGCACTAAATTGGAAGATGTTTTTGCTACGATTTTTCGCCAGGTTTCAATGAATCGCTTTGAAGATGGTGTTCATAAGGAAAGACGAGAAAAAGGGGAGCTTGCTTCGGAACGTCTCTCTCAGATTTGGATGAATACCCAAAAGGAAATGTTCGGGGGGGCAGTTGAACTCCTGGATCACTACCGGATCTGGTGGGCATATATCCCCCATTTTTTCCATTCTCCTGGCTACATTTACGCTTATGCGTTCGGTGAATTGCTTGTCCTTGCCTTATACCAGCAATATAAGGAAAAGGAAGCTGACTTTGTTCCTCTTTACGTAGAGTTACTTGAAGCGGGAGGTAAAAAAAGCCCCAAAGAACTTCTCCAGCCCTTTGGTATTAATTTAGCTGATCCCCAATTCTGGCATCAGGGTCTAACCGTGTTGGAAGATTTATTGCAGGAAGCGGAAAAAGAGGCAGGACTGGAATAATAAAACCTTAAATAAACTACCCCGCCGCAAGTAGCGGGGTATTAGATTCCCTGGATTCCGGCTTCCGCCGGAATGACGAACTCGCCGCAAGCGGCGGGGAATACAACCCGAAGAGATTTAAGGTAGGTAACTGGTTTTATATCTGTTGAAATATTCATTTATTATCACCTCCTGACTTTTTATGGTACCAAATTCAGACCGAATGTCAACCCCTATCTTTTTAATAAACTGCCAACATTGTTTATATTGACCCGTATAACACCCCAAATACCGTTTCGAATGCCGTATAAGACGCCTAAGAAACTATCCCGAACATGATTTCGTTCCTTGATCGCCATCAGCAGGTAGATTAATCTGCGAACCCTATGTTGCCTTCACCGGAAATTAAAAAGCCGAACCACCTTTTCAAGCAATTCGGCCTATGTTATTTCACGGAATCATGGATGCAATTCTCCTCTGGAGATCCCTTTCCGTTCTTATTTCAGGAACTCAAAAATAGAAATTATTGTAAACTTGAAAATGTTGAAAAGCAACTAAAAAAGAATCTAAATAAAAAAGGGCTGCAACTTATTGATATTACTTGCAACCCCTTTGCTTTCACCTCAAGGCGGCACCCGGATTCGAACCGGGGGATAAAGGTTTTGCAGACCTCTGCCTTAGCCACTTGGCTATGCCGCCAACAGAGCGGGAAACGGGATTCGAACCCGCGACCTCAACCTTGGCAAGGTTGCACTCTAGCCACTG
>JAZDOO010000134.1:0-4603 GCA_043798555.1 Pseudomonadota bacterium
CAAAGATCATCAGGTTGTGGTGTGCTGTCTCTTCGGGTGGAGGAGCCATGAAGCGGCGCTTATCCTGAAAAAAAGAGGATTCCGAAACATAGTAAATCTTCAAGGGGGTTTGGAGGAGTGGTTTCTTTACCAAGAACAATCGGGCGAAGATGCCTTTTCTCCTTTGACTACTCCCGCAACTGAGTAACCCTAATTTAGAAATTTTTGTTTTAAGGGAGTTTGAAGGACTTTGTCCCTCAACGTAAAGTGAGGCCCCGCCCCATGGGCGCAGAGCTTCACTTTCCCCAAAGCCCCACGTTTAATCCGCAATACCCATCGAAAAAAATGAAGCCAATATATCTTGATTATGCAGCTACTACCCCGGTGCGGTCAGAAGTGCTGGAAGCGATGTTACCATACTTCTCTGAGACGTTCGGAAATGCCTCCAGCCTTCATATATTCGGCCAAAAGGCCAGGAAGGCGCTGGAAGATGCAAGGGATATTGTGGCAGAGTGCATCAGGGCTAAGCCGGAAGAAATATACTTCACCAGCGGCGGCACTGAAAGTGACAACCTTGCGATCAAAGGGATGGCGTATGCCCACAAGAATAAGGGCAAACACTTAGTCACCTCCATGATTGAGCATCAGGCAGTACTCAATTGTTGCAAATATTTAGAAAAAGAGGGCTTCGAAGTCTCCTATCTCCCGGTTGATCGATGCGGTATCGTTGACCTCCAGGCGCTGGAAGATGCTACCCGGCTGGACACGATTCTCCTCTCGGTGATGCTGGGTAATAATGAGACTGGAACCCTCCAACCCATAGCGGAGATGGCTCGTATTGCGAGGAAAAGGGGGGTCCCTCTCCATACGGATGCGGTGCAGGCCATCGGAAAAATACCGGTAGCTGTAGATGAGTTAGGCGTTGACCTTCTCTCAATCTCCAGCCATAAGATTTATGGGCCCAAAGGCGTGGGAGCGCTTTATGTTCGGAGAGGCACAAGGATTGATCCGCTCTTGCACGGTGGTCACCACGAACGTCAAATGCGCGCTGGTACTGAAAATATCCCGGGGATTGTTGGCTTCTCAAAGGCGATAGAATGTGCCCAAAAGGAAATGCTGAATACTTCTGCACACGTTACTGCGCTTCGTGACCGACTGGAGCAAAGAATAGGTGAAAGGATTGAGCATATACAGATAAATGGCCATCCCACAAAAAGACTGCCGCACATCCTCAATGTGAGCTTCGATGGTATAGAAGCAGAGCAGCTTCTTTTAGCTCTCGATATGCGAGGCATTGCTATTTCTACAGGGGCAGCATGTATATCCGGGGCTCCTGAACCTTCTCATGTCTTGCGGGCAATGGGGGCTGATCTCACTGCCGCACAAGGGAGCGTGCGGTTCTCGCTCGGGCGTGACAACACCGAAGCGGAAATGGATTTTGTGATCGAGTCGTTAACCGAACTCATCCAACAACTGCGTCAGCGGGAGCCATTGTGATTAAAAAGAGAGACTATATTCACCGTATAGGGGCCAAGGTACTGGAGGGAGAAAAGATAACCTTTCCCGAAGCCATAAAACTGCTTGAGACTGACAGGGTAGGGGTGGTAGATCTCATGGCAGTTGCAAATCGGGTTCGTCACCAGTTTATGGGAGATCAGGTGGATCTTTGCGCCCTTCTCAATGCTAAATCAGGTAGCTGTTCGGAGGACTGTAAATTTTGTGCCCAATCTGCCCACTATAACGAAGAATGTGAAACGTATCCACTGCTCGAAGAGGAAGAGATTGTGCAGGCGGCCCGAGAAGTAGAATCAAAAGGAGGACGAAGGTTCTGTATCATTACCAGCGGCAAAAGGTTAGGTGAAAAGGATTTTGAAAGAGTTGTGGCAGCAACGAGGCGGATTAGCTGTGAGACTCAGTTGCATGTGGATTGCTCACTGGGAAGTTTATCTGATGAGCAGGCCTCCGTTCTTAAAGAAGCAGGAGTGGAGCGTTATAATCACAACCTGGAAACTGCGCCTAGTTTTTTCGGGGAGATTTGCACCACCCATTCATTTTCTGAGAGATTAGAGACATTAATTCATTTGAAAAATAATGGCTTCAGCATCTGCTCGGGAGGGATTATTGGGTTGGGGGAAACACCGGTACAATGGCTGGAAATGGTCTTTCTTTTGCGAGATTTGGGAGTGGACTGCATTCCAGTAAACATCTTAAATCCCCGACTGGGTACCCCTTTGGAACATATGGTTCCTCCTTCTCCGCTGGAACTCATTAAAATTATTGCGATTATGAGACTGATTGTGCCTGATGTGCACCTCAAATTAGCAGGGGGGAGAGAAGTAAATCTGAGAGATTTTCAAGCTACCGCTTTTTTGGCAGGAGTAACAGGCATGATTGTAGGTGGATATTTAACTACAGGAGGACGGCCCGTAGAAAATGACTACCAGATGCTAACCGATTTGGAACGTCGCTGGGAAGATGGAGGATAATCAAGGTTTCAAAGATGGCGAGACGAAAGCGAATTGTAGTGGCCATGTCAGGGGGGGTAGATTCCTCTACCGCAGCAGCACTTCTTAAACAAGAGGGATATGAAGTGATTGGAATCGGTCTCCGGTTTCCGATGATGGCTGCAGGAAATGAATCCCCGGGAAGTTGCTGCGGAATTGCCGGAATGGATGATGCCCGTCGCGTTGCCTCAAAGATTGATATCCCTTTTTACATCTTGAATTTTGAGAAAATTTTTGAGGAAAGTGTGATTAACTACTTTTGTCATTCGTACCTCCACGGCAAAACCCCAAACCCTTGCATAGAATGTAATCGCGTGGTGAAGTTCGGCCATCTCTTAAAGCTGGCGGACTCTTTGGGGGCTGACTATTTAGCCACTGGACATTATGCAAGGATCTGCCGTGACCGAAAAACGGGGAGGTTCTTGCTTCAGAAGGGTTTGGATTCAGAAAAAGACCAGTCGTACTTCCTTTATTTCCTTTCCCAAGATCAGCTTTCGCGCCTGATGTTTCCGCTGGGGGAAATGACGAAGGAAGAGACACGGGAGCTTGCAAGGAAATTTGGTCTTGCGGTATTTGATAAGCCTGGCAGTCAAGACATCTGTTTTCTGGGAAGCAGGGACTACCGTTCTTTTTTGTCGGAGAAATTTAACGATGTATTTCAGCGAGGTCCCATCGTTAATATCCAGGGCGACGTTCTTGGGTGGCATCCAGGGATTTTACATTACACAGTGGGGCAAAGGAAAGGATTGAGCATAGCCGCTCACAAACCACTCTACGTGATCTCTATTGATGGAGCGGACAGGCGGGTAGTTGTAGGGACAAGAGAAGAGGCTTTGAGCCGACGAATACCAGTAACAAAGGTGAGCTGGATTGCTTTTGATAACAATTCTGGGAACCTCACCTTAAGGGTTAAGGTTCGTTACCGACAGCCGGAGATTTCGGCAAGTGTCTCCTGCAGGGACAATGGTAAGATAGAGGTCTTGCTCTCCGAACCTCGGATGGGAATTGCACCGGGACAGTCAGCGGTGTTTTATGAAGGTGACGTGGTTGTCGGTGGGGGAATTATTGAATAAAGGAGTCTGAAATTAGTCAGACGCACAGTTTAGAACAGAAGTTCTGGAAATTGCAAAAAATTCTGCAAGAAATGGGAAGCATAGTGCTTGCCTATTCCGGCGGAGTTGACAGCACCTTCCTTCTGAAGGTGGCGAGTGAAGTGTTGGGGGATAAAGTACTTGCAGTCACTGCCGTTTCCCCCACTTACACCCAGGAAGAATATGAAAGAGCCTGCTCGATGGCGTATTCTCTGGGTGTAAGGCATCTTTCCATTGAAACCAATGAGTTGGAAAATCCGGACTTTTGTGAGAATCCTCCAGATCGATGTTACTATTGCAAGCGGGAACTTTTTCAAAAACTGCTGACTATAGCTATCCGTGAAGGTATTGCCTTTGTGGCGGATGCGAGCAACCTGGATGACTGTTCCGACTACCGGCCTGGCAGGAAGGCGGCTGCAGAGGCTGCGATCAGAAGCCCGCTTATAGAAGCGGAGTTAAGGAAGAATGAAATTAGGATATTGTCAAAAAAAAATGGCCTTCCCACGTGGGATATACCATCAATGGCATGTCTGGCGTCCCGATTCCCCTACCGAGAGACTATAACGCTTGAGAAAATCAGAAGAGTAGATCGAGCAGAGCGTTTCCTCCGGGATTTGGGCTTTAGGCAGGTGCGAGTACGAAGTCATGATAAGCTGGCACGCATCGAGGTTGATGCTGACCGCGTCCACGAACTTACTACCCCAGGATGGCGGGAAAGGATTATAGGAGAACTGAAAAGGCTTGGATTTACTTACGTCACCATTGATCTTGAGGGTTACAGAACAGGCAGTCTAAATGAAGTGCTATTACCAGAGAAAGCTTTTAACGATACTGGAAAACCTCAGCCACGATGATGAGCAATATGAGCGTGAGTCCAATGGACAACGCAATCCAGCCGACAACTTTTGCCGCTCTCACCATCGCTGGCGGCAAAGCTGGCACCAGGTATTTTTCAAGCTTTCCGGATTTTACCAATTCTTCATATTCCCGAGGACGATCATGTTTAAACTCTTCTAAGGAAACCCGTCC
>JAZDOO010000291.1:0-4050 GCA_043798555.1 Pseudomonadota bacterium
AGGCGCTCAAATCAATTTTAAGAAGGATTTTCTTGCTGTAGTTTCAACCCAGCCAGTATAATATCTGCTCCCCGTTCCACTTGCCGCAAGACCTCGGACGGGGTTATTTTTTTAGCTTTTTGAAACCATCAGCTCCGAATATGAAAAATTCCTCTCCAAACTCTTACCCCTGAAAGAACGCCTCCGCAAAACCGACTGGCTCATTGACCAGACTGTGTATAAGCTTTATGGCCTGACCGAGGAAGAAATGAAGGTTATCGAAGGCCACCACCAAAATTGTAGGGCGGATTAAGCGCCTGCCTGTGCCGGGATTGACACGGCAGACAGGAAGCAAATCCGCTGGTTAAAAAGTTTTTGGTGGATTCTCCACCTGCGGCTGCTTAATCCACCATCCAACTGAGGATTTGACAAAAGGCAGGAAGAAACTTTATCATGTTCTTGACCTCCATTTTCTTTAGAATTTTTCTGTAAGGAGGAAAAAGTATGGAAGAAAATATTATCGTTAAAATACCCAAAGATTGGATTGAGGGGTTACCGGAAGAGGAATTAACCCTCAAACAAATCTTCCGGTTGGGAATTTATCAGTACAAAGTTGAGCGGGCGCTTCAACTGTATCGTGAGGGGGTAGGCTCTCTTGGTTATGTGGCCGAGCAAATGGGACTTGATAAGCTGGACCTGATTCGAGAAGCTCGTCTTCATAATATGGAGCCCGAATTCTCTGAAAAACCATTCAAGAGGAACTGGCGGAATGGCCTTAATGGTCGTTGCCAACGCCGGGCCACTTATTGTCTTTTCAAAGCTAAACCTGCTCCCTCTGATGAAGGAGCTCTATGGACGAGGAGTGCGGACGAGCCGTTGCTCGACAAAAAGGATTAGCAATGCGAGGTTCATTAGGAATTCTTATTGAGGCCTATAGGAAGAAATTAATCAACGAAAGTCAATTGCGGTTTTATTTTAAACAAATGAGTGAGAGAAAAGACATCTAGATCAGTCCCAACTTGGGCACCCGACTGTTAGAGAAACTTTTTAAGCTGGATAACCCTAAATAAGATCCTACCTCAAAGGCGTGAAAAATCCCCTCTCAGAAGTTGATCACCCTCGAGAATTTTTTGCATTCGGAATAGAGTGAAAGACTTCAAAGAATACATTTAGCTATAAATATCTCCTACGATGAACCCCATTACATCCTCGCCCCGCATAATGTCCACGACCTTGATTTCAAGAAAGATAATGAGAATATTAAAGATCTAAACCAGTATTAAGAGGAAACACTACTAAAGAGTGGGAAGAGGAGTTAGGACTTTGGCAATTCTAATTTCCACTTAACTTCGCTGCATGGCCCATCCCAAAAGAAATGGTAACTGGTATCTGAAATTGCTCGGATAGAAGCTGGATCTTTTTTTCTGCTTCTTCATAGAATTCGTAAAAGTTATTTCTATTAAAAAGGGCATTTCGCATCGTAAACAATAACTGGGGATAGTTTTTTTTGAGAACCTGCTCCACCCCAGTCCAGTTGCCTCCGATGGGGTTAACACTTTCAGTAAAAACCTGAGAAACCCCTACTGCTTTAAATCTCTCAAACAGGACTTCAGGATCAGTAAAAAAGGGCCAGTAGGGACCCAACATTGCCTCAACCGCTATCCCCTCATCCACCAATCTTTTCATTGTCTGGAAACGATCCCTTAAGGATGGTGAATAAGGTTCAACCAGTCTTTTCCATTCCTCATCCAGGGTATTTACCGTAAAATTGACATCCACTCCTTTTAACTGCTTTAGCAAATCAACATCCCGAACCACCAGGTCCGATTTAGTCAGTATGCTCACCGGATTTTTATAATCTCTTAGGGCCATAAGAATGTTTCGGGTAAGTTCGTATTTTTCTTCTACTGGCTGATAGGGATCAGTAACTGTGCCGATATAGATTCTTTCGCCTCCGAGCTTTGGTGATTTCGCCTCTCTTCTCACCACTTCCGCGATGTTGGTTCTCACATCCACAAAGGTCCCCCACTTTTCCGTGTGACCAGTAAATTTCTTCATAAACCGGGCGTAACAGTAAACACAACCGTGGCTACAGCCCACGTAGGGATTTATTGCCCATCCTCCTCCGGGAAAGCCGCACTTCCCTATTGCTGATTTACATTGTATCTCTCGGATCTCGATCTCAGGAGCCATCTTAAAATAATTTTATTTCACCTGTAATCCCTTCATCTCTCCTTTCTTTTTAACAAAGTATAACCGTACCCGGTTTAAAGCTACCTGCGAAGTCATTAGTTTAATTTGATGCCGGTCTCCAGGGAAGTGATACCCTTTAGTCCACGCTTCCTTTCCATCAGCAAGTGAGATAAAGACCGTGCCCACTGGTTTTTCCGCACTCCCGCCACTGGGGCCGGCAATGCCGGTAGTGGAAAGGCCAAGGGTAGTGCCGGCTAACGCCCGTACCCCCTCAGCCATGAACCGGGCAGTGAGCTCGCTTACTGCTCCGTAAGACCGAATTACCTCCTCAGGTACGTTAAGTAAATCAATTTTTGCCTGATTGCTGTATGTCACTACTACTCGCTCTACATAATCTGAGCTTCCGGGAATATTGGTGAGACGGTGACCGATGAGGCCTCCGGTACAAGATTCGGCTACAGCAATGGTGGCCTTCTCTTCCCGCAGGAGATTCCCCACCACTTCCTCCATGCTCTCCCCATCAACTCCGAATACATAAGGTTCTAACCTTTTTCTTATTTCTTTTCCCCAGTAGTCAAGCTTTTTAAAAGCCTCCTCGCTGCTTGATCCGTGGACGGTTACTCTAATCCGGATTTCAGGGAAGCGGGGAAGAAAAGAGACCTGAACCTCATCTTGTTTGTTTGTCACATCCTTCAATAATTCATCGGCTTTTGATTCCGAGATTCCAAAAACCATTAGCGCCTGGCTTTGAAAGTAAAGCCGGTCTTTATATTCCTTTTCCAGTCTAAGAAGAACGCTCTCCTCCATCATGATTTCCATTTCCCGGGGAACTCCAGGCAAAACAATAAGCACCTTATCCCCCTCTTTTACCAGAAACCCCGGGGCAGTTCCGATGGGATTTGGGATAAGCTCGGCTCCCTCAGGGATACATGCCTGTTTTTTCTGCCCCTCGGTAATTTCCAACCCAAAAGAACTAATTCTTCTTTTTATCTTTTCCCAAACCTCAGGATACCATTGAAGCTTTCTTCGCAACACCCGGGTAACGACTTCAGTAGTAATATCATCACTGGTAGGGCCTAAGCCTCCAGTGACGAGCACGATATCAGACCGTGTCATACTTTCTTGAAGAGCTTCGGTAATTGCCGTTTCATCATCACCCACACTTAGAATTCGTTGGACACGAATTCCCCGGCTAAGAAGCCGTTCGGCGAGATACGGTGCATTAGTATCTATCTGCACTCCGGTAATTAATTCATTCCCGATAGTAATGATTTCTCCGTTTAAGCCCAATGAATTATACCTCGAAGAATAATATTGGCGTAAATTCCAGCTACAATGTCATCAAGCGTTATCCCCCACCCCCCGGGAAGGTTTTTCTCAATCCAACGAGAGGGAAAGGGTTTTATAATATCGAAAAACCGAAAAAGAATGAACCCGATTCCCACATTACTCCAGTTCCAGGGAATCCAGGTCATGGCGACCAGAAAGCCAGCGATTTCATCAATGACAATGGACGGGTCATCTTTTTTCTGAAAGATTTTTTCCGCTCCCTCTGCAATCCAGGCGGAAAAAAAAATGAATGCTAAGACAGTGATACCATAAATGGCTGGAGAGAATTGAGAAAAACACCAGGAGAAGCCGATTCCCACCACTGTTCCCGCTGTGCCCGGAGCCAAGGGAAAATAACCGCTATAAAAACCCGTACCCAAAAGAATGCAAAGGAAACGATGGATATCTCCGTTACGCATCGGCCCTTTTTTCTAAGGTAAGTGGTGAGCCAGGAGGAACGTTACGGAAAATAGCAGGATCCCCGATAATTTTCCCAACAATATTTACCGCACTGGCGGGTCGGATTTCATTTCCCTTACTTATGGGCGT
>JAZDOO010000152.1:0-8873 GCA_043798555.1 Pseudomonadota bacterium
CTATGATTTCCAATGTTAAGGGGGTACCAATTCGAATATTATTTGGCTCTTGGGTTTTAACTCCCAGAATCTGTCCGCTTACCTGAGGCCCTTCCTCAAGAGCTACGATCCCACAGCAATAAGGATTTTTGCGATCATACCCTGCCGCACCCATGAAGGTAGGACCGACAGTAATACTCGTAAAAGCCCGCAATGTACCTCTCCCTGAGAGTTCTTTCCAACTTATGTCCGTAGAGAAACATTTAATACAGATGGGGCGGGGCGGTAAATAAACCTCCCGGCACGCATTGCATTGAGTCCCCATAAGTTTCTTATTGTGAAGATGCTTGTAAAACTCTGCACTGGTGAAAGAATCTCTTGACATCGGTTAATCTCTTCTCTCATAAATATGCACTACCCCAGAACCGCCCGTAGTTCCCACATTATGGGTTAAACCCACCCGAACATTTGGAACTTGTCTCGGCCCTGCTTCTCCCCGAAGCTGATGCCAGATCTCCACTACCTGACCTATGCCGGAAGCCCCAATGGGATGTCCTTTAGCCTTCAAACCCCCCGAGGCATTAACCGGCTTTGGTCCCTCTCTGGTGGTTAGCCCATCATCAACTGCTCTGGGACCTTGACCGGCTGGGAAGAAGCCTAAATCCTCAATCGCTAAAATTTCGGCAATGGTGAAACAATCGTGCACTTCGGCAATATCAATGTCGTCGGGTTTGACACCTGCCATGGCGTAAGCTTGGTGAGCAGCCTCTTTTATGGCGATAAGAGACGTAAGATTTTCCCGTTCAGGCAAAGAATGGTCACTTCCTTGCCCGGTTCCAATAATAAATACGGGTTTATCAGTAAAATTATGGGCAATTTCACCGGCGATCAGCAAAAGGCAAGCTGCTCCGTCAGAGATAGGCGAACAGTCGAATAAACGCAAGGGCCACGCAATAACTGGATTGGCTAAATCATCTTTCATAAATGCCATTTCATCTTTCCATTCAGGCACCGGCTTCCCTGTTTCTCTTGCTTTCTCCTGTTTGCTCAGCATAATATCTTTTATCGAAGCATTGAATTGGGCCTTTGGGTTAAGAGCACCGTTTCGGTGATTTTTTATCCCCACTTTCATGAGATGTTCCACTGCAGTGCCGTATTTATGCATGTGGGCAGTTGCCATGGTTGCATAGAGGCCGGGAAAGGTTAATCCGCAGTTCACCTCATAGAGAATGTCCCCCGCCGCTGCCAAGGCATCGGTTACTCTTTCAGTGGGAAGATTGGTCATCTTTTCAGTCCCCCCAACTAACACGACATCAAATAATCCCGCTGCCACCGTGATTAAACCGTGCCTCAATGCGATTCCGCCACTGGCGCAAGCATTTTCAATGCGTGTAGCAGGCTTGGGAATTTGTCCTACCCAGTCAGCCATGATGGGTGCGGTATGACACTGTCCCTCAAAAATATCACTGGAAAAATTTGCAATATATGTGGCCTCAATATCTTTAGGATCAACCCCCTTGTCAACAGAACTCACCATTTCCCTAAACGCTTCAACGAAGAGGTCCCTTGTAGTTTTTCCCGGGAATACTCCGAATTTTGACATTCCTGCCCCAACAATGGCTACGTCTCGCCCTAATTTTCTCGCTTTTGTCATACTTTTTTCTCCATCACAACGTATTCATACTTATTTAAGGAATCATTCTCGAAACGATATTTCTTGAAAACCTCTTTGGGGAGTGAATAAATCCTGAGTTAAATACCGATACCCACTGAGGCGCCTTCACCAGTGGCACTGTATGACCACCGGGGTTTCACGCAGTCACCAATAGCATAAAGTTCTGGTACCCTTCCTTGAAGAGCCCTCGATAGGTAATTGTTTGGCTCACGACCCGTCCCCACCACCAGCGTGTCACAAGGAATTTGCGTTTCCGCATCACAAGAAATAATCACTCCTGTATCCAGAGTACTCGCAACCAACCCCGGGGGCTCATAGAGCACACTCTTCCCCGTAAATGCTTTCACATAAGAACTGGTAATGACCGTTACTCCCTTGTTCTTTATTTTCGGCTTGAGATACCCGTCCCATGCATACGGTCCATCCATGTCCTGGTTAAGATCAGCAAGCGCTTCAATAATGGTTACCCTTTTGTTCTGCTCCCGCAAAAGCAATGCGACCTGCACCCCTACATGATTCCCCCCCACAATGACTACCTCCTCCCCCACTTTCTTCTCTCCTCCCAGAACTTCCCATGCCGTTACCACTCCCTCTGCCAGGCTCCAATCAGGTTTCCTTACCCCATTGATAATGGGTATCTTGGGGAATGAACCCGTTGCTACTACCACTACCTCCGGACGTTCTGCCAAAATACTCTCTGCTGTAGCCTCTCTCCCCAACCTCACATCCACTCCCAGCTTCCTTACCTGAGAAGAATAGTAATTGGTTATCTCACCGAATTCCTCCCGCTTTGGACCCTTACTGGCATAAATGTTTGCCCCTCCCAGCTCTCCCTTTGCTTCAAAAAGAATCACCTCATGCCCCCGCAACGTTGCATACCGGGCACAAGCCATCCCTCCCGGTCCACCACCTACAATCACCACTTTCTTCTTCCGAGCGGCTGGCTCCTTTAACTTTTCCGCAAATTCCCTCTCCCGACCTACTTCCGGGTTCATGGTACATGTGGTATCAAGACCAGAATAGAGGCGATCATGGCACCCGTTATTACAGTAGATGCAGTGGCGGATTTCCTCTTCTTTTCCTTCCAACGTCTTATTGACTAAGTGGGGGTCGGCCCAGCTTGCCCGATTCATCTGCACAAAATCAGTGGTCCCTCGCTCTAACACCGCTTCCGCCATCTCCGGACTGCTGATTCTCCCGTACTGCATGATCGGAATCGTCACCACTTCCTTTATCGCTGCTGCCAAAGGCTCAAAATGAAAGGGTGGAATATAGTGGGTGGGAACCAGCAGCATCAGAATGTCAATTCGATACACCCCCGCACTTACCCCCAGATAGTCAAACCCCATCTCCTCCAACATTTGAGCAATCTTTTTCCCGTCTTCAATGTTAATCCCCTCATCCACAAACTCTTCGGCATTAAACCGGATTCCCACCGGGAAGTCAGGTCCGCACTTTTCCTTGATCGCCTTAAGGATCTCCCTTTGGAAAATGAGCTTATTCTCCCGATAGGTTCCCTTGTATTCATCATCAATCGGACGCACCCCATAAAAAGGGGAGATAAAAGAGCACGGCAGATAGCCATGAGCTCCATGAATTTCCACCATATCGAACCCCGCCTCTTTCACCCGGCGGGCGGTCTCAGCATACTCCTGCACCACCTCTTTGATGCGCTGCGTGCTCATCACCTCCACTGCATAGCCAGGGTATTCTTCACTAAAGTACGGACAGGGTATGGGTGTCGGCGCTTCAGCAGGCTTACCTCCGGTAAAAGCAGGATGAGTGGATCTGCCGGCATGGTAAATCTGGATATTCGCCCTTGCCCCATAGTGATGAATGGCATCCGCCAATTCCCGATATCTGGGTATGAACTCATCAGAATAAAGGGCCGGTTGATTGGTAAAAGCTTTGGCGGTCGTTGGATTCACGGAAGTGGCAGAGAGGAAAATAATACCGAATCCCCCTTTGGCCTTCTCCACATAATAATCAATTTCTCTTTGGGTAAGCTCTCCGTTTCTCTTGCTGAAATTAGGTATTGCCGGGGAATTACACAGCCGATTCTTGATTTCTAACTTTCCAATTTTACCAGGTTGGAAAATACGCGTGTATTTGGTCGCCATCGTCTACCTCCTTTACCTTCCATGAAATAGATTCTCAGGAGGTTATATGGTAATGCCCACCGAAGCCCCTTCTCCGGTGGCACTGTACGACCACCGGGGTTTCACGCAATCTCCGATAGCGTAAAGCTCCTTTACTTTTCCTTGCAGAGCCCTGAATAGATAATCGTTTGGCTCTCGCCCTGTCCCGACCACCAGCGTCTTACAGGGTATTTTAATTTCCGCATCGCAAGTCTTGATTACTCCGACATCAAGGGTATGGGCAACCAGCCCTGGGGGCTCATACAAGACACTGTCCCCGGTGAATTCTTTTACATAGGCACTGGTGATGGTCTCAACTCCTTTGTTATTTAACTCGGGCTTTAGGTAGCCATCCCATGCATACGGTCCGTCCATGTCCTGGTTCAGGTCAGTTAAGGCCTCAATAATGGTTACCTCTTTATTCTGTTCCCGCAGAAATAGTGCAGTCTGCACACCTACATGATTTCCACCTACAATAACCACTTTATCTCCGGTTTCTTTTTCGCCTCCTAAAACTTCCCAGGCCGTTACTACCCCCTCCGCCAGAGTTCCGTCAGGCTTCCTGATCCCATTGATAATGGGGATCTTAGGTAAGGACCCAGTAGCTATAACCACTACCTCCGGATTTTCCGCCAGAACCGTCTCTACGGTGGCTTCAGTCCCCATCCGAAGCTCCACCCCCAGTTTCCTCACCTGGGAAGAGTAGTAATTGGTGATCTCCCCGAACTCCTCCCGCTTCGGTCCCTTGCAAGCATAAGCATTCGCTCCTCCTAACTCTGCTTTTGCCTCAAAAAGAATAACCTCATGCCCCCTTAACCTTGCGTACCGAGCGCAGGCCATCCCCCCTGGTCCACCCCCCACAATAACCACTCTTTTTTTACGGGAGGCTGGTGCTTTTAACTTCTCAGCAAATTCCCTCTCCCGGCCGACTTCCGGGTTCATAGTACACGTAGTGTCAAGACCAGAATAGAGGCGGTCCAGGCAGCCGTTATTACAGTAAATGCAGAGGCGAATTTCCTCT
The DNA here is from genome assembly GCA_043798555.1 of Pseudomonadota bacterium. Taxonomy (GTDB): domain Bacteria; phylum Desulfobacterota; class WTBG01; order JAGOGO01; family JAGOGO01; genus JAZDOO01. Next base: position 4,814 of record JAZDOO010000152.1, read on the forward strand.
TCCCTTCCTTCCAACGTCTTATTGACTAAGTGGGGGTCGGCCCAGCTCGCCCGGTTCATCTGCACAAAATCAGTAGTTCCCCGTTCTAATACGGCCTCTGCCATTTCCGGGCTGCTAATCCGACCATACTGCATGATGGGAATACTCACCACCTCTTTGATTGCTGCTGCAAGCGGTTCGAGATGAAAGGGAGGGATATAAAGGGTGGGAACCATGAGGTGAAGGATGTCTATTCGGTAAACCCCGATACTCACCCCCAGGTAGTCATATCCCATCTCCTCGAGAGCTTTGGCGATTTCCTTGCCATCTTCAATATTTATCCCATTATCCACAACCTCCTCCGAGCTAAAACGGATTCCCACTGGGAAATCAGGCCCGCACTTTTCCTTGATGGCCTTAAGAACCTGCCGGTGGAAAATGAGCTTATTTTCCCGGTAGGTTCCCCTATATTCATCATCAATGGGGCGCACCCCATAATAGGGAGAAACAAAAGAGCAGGGCAGATAGCCATGGGCTCCATGGATTTCCACCATGTCGAATCCGGCTTCTTTTACCCGCCGGGAGGTCTCAGCATATTCCTGCACCACCTCTTTGATGCGCTGGGTGCTCATGACTTCCAACTTATATCCAGGAAATTTTTCATTGAAGAAAGGGCATGGTAGTTCGGTAGGTGCTTCGGCCGGTACACCTCCGGTGAAGAAAGGATGGGTGGATCTTCCGGCATGGTAAATCTGAATATTTGCCTTGGCCCCATACTGGTGGATTGCATCGGTTAATTCCCGGTATTTGGGGATAAACTCGTCGGAATAAAGCGCCGGCTGATTGGTAAAGGCTTTGGCAGTCGTGGGATTGACCGAAGTGGCAGAAAGAAAAATAATGGCGAACCCCCCTTTGGCCTTTTCTACATAAAAGTCAATCTCCCTTTGGGTGATCTCCCCATTCTTCTTGCTGAAATTAGGTATTGCCGGAGAGTTGCAAAGCCGGTTTTTGATTTCTAATTTTCCAATTTTGCCTGGTTGGAAAATACGGGTATATTTTGTCGCCATGATTTACCTCCCAATGAAGGTGAATAGTTTCGAAAACCAAACCTATCCTTTCTTTTTTTGTTAGATATTTTGCTTCACTATAAATGCTGCACATACTATTGTTGCAAAGCAGCTTATCACTACAAGATGTCACGTCACCAAAAAAATATTGACAAGCGACACGGTGGATAAAAATATTATACTCCACCATGATGGTTTTTTCAATCAAGTATTTGATCAATAATACGATGAACGAATATACTGAAGTAAAGTAATTGTCAACCAAAAAATTAGTTGTTGACAAAATTTTTTCGATCATGTATTTGATTTTCGATCATGTATTTGATCAATAATACGATGAACGAATATACTGAAGTAAAGTAATACTACTCCGACACATTGTCATTCTGAGGAGCGGAGCGACGAAGAATCTCAAATATTGATGATAAAAAATAGAGATTCTTCACTCCTTACAGTCGTTCAGAATGACTAAAGACATAAAATGTCGGATGTCGGAGTAGTACTAAGAATTAATAGTAACTTTTCAAAAGTTGTAAGACTGGCATCTTTCTCAATAAAGCAAGTATCAGGTCACTGGGCCAGTCAAAGTTTCCCTTTTCCCTGATAAGAGGCATAACTCCATCATTTCGAGCAATCTGAAATAGTCTTTCAATTTCTCTGTCCCTGAGCTTTCCGTATAGTTTTCTTGCATAGTATCCAATCAGCAATTCCTTCTTCAGAATATTTTTCCACTGGGTCTCATATTCCGAGAGTGCCCTGGCACTAAAATCCCCTTCCTTAAACCTCCCCCGCAGCACTTGAGCTGCAATCTCTGAACAAACCAATCCATAGTATATCCCTCCTCCGGTGGTTGTTTTAACCTGCCCCGCCGCCTCACCAACCACTAAAACCCTTTCTCCGTAAGTTTGGGACACTAAGCCCTGGGCAATCGGTTTGACCTTAACGTGATTCCTACCCAAAGACCTCATTGTGTCCGGATAAAATTTGTTCATAAAGTTTGCAAAATCCTTTTGGGGATTTCCTTTCGTCATCATCCCGATCCTCACCATTCCTCCTTCAATTGGAACCATCCAGGCAAAGGCTCCCGGGGCAATCCCATTTCCCACAAATATACTGGGACAATCAAAGTCACCAATCTTAAGCTCTGCCTGAACCCCGGTGATAAAATTCCGGGGGTATCCCAAACCGAGCTTTTTGTTCAGCCTATAATTTATGCCTGTGGCAATCAGGGCTACGTGGGCGGAATACTTATCATTGCATTTCCCTTCCTGCCTCATTAAAACTTCTACGCAATCTTTATTCGCCGAAATATCTACCACCTCAGTTCTAAGTTTTATCTCCACCCCGTTCGCTTCGGCTTCATCACCGAGGAGTTTATCAAACTTTTCCCGATCGATAACATAAGCAAAAGCTTGCGGGTGATCATAATTAAGGGAGCTGCCATAAGGAGAAATCAAATTAATTTTCTTAATCTCTCTTAGTATTGAATCCCTCGAAAGCCCAAACTCCCTGAATGTCTTCTGCCCTACAATCCCGGTACAGATGACCGGTTTTCCAATCTCCCTTTTCCTTTCTAAAACCACAACCTCCAACCCCTGCTCTGCCAGTCTTCTTGCTGCATTCAACCCGCTCGGCCCTCCTCCAACAATGATAACATCATACATCAGCTCAACTCCTCCTTCTTGCCTCTAAGAAAATTTCGAATAAATATGGTTATTCGTTAATTGTTATTCGTTATTTGTTATTCGCTGTTTTCTCTTAGAAAGATAGTTGATATAACCATTTAATAAAGCTAAAGCTGTGTCAACCAATGTAATGCCTTGCTCGCATTCATCTTTAGATATAAATCCTTCATCCAAGGAACAGATTAGCTGATCCTTCAGTTCATGCAGGGAACCTCGAGAATGGCGACAGAATTGAATATTTTCTTGATAATGGAAACGCCCAAACCCCTCCGCAATATTATGAGTAGTAGATCTCGCGGCTCTAAGCATATCATCTACTAAACGAAATTTCTCCTCCGGAGGATACTTCTTTACCAATTTTGATATATATTGTCTTAAACCTCGACACGCTTTCCAGCAATCAAGTTCCTCAAAACTCTTAAAACTCTTCTTCTTTTCATTCATTTTTTCATATAACTTATAACCTATAACTATTAACCTATACTATACCTTCTTCTCCCTACTCTCCCACTTCCCTCTGAAAGTGATCCAAAAGGAAAGAAAAATAAGTTTCAAATCAAGCCAGAAGCTTTGTTTTCGGATATAGAGAAGGTCATATTTCAGTTTATGATGCGGCGGTGTATCATATTTGCCATACACTTGAGCTATGCCGGTCAGTCCAGGCCTTACAACAAATCTCTGACGATAATTCCTGATCTCCCGGGCAAACTGTTCAACCAGCTCAGGTCTTTCCGCCCGTGGACCAACAAAGCTCATATCACCTTTAAAGATATTCCACAGTTGAGGTAGCTCATCCATGGCAGTTGCCCTGAGAATCCTTCCAACTTTCGTCACCCTCGGGTCATTCTCCGATGCCCATACCGCACCAGTATGTTTTTCTGCATCGGGGATCATCGAACGGAATTTCAGCGCCTTAAAAATTCGGTCTCCCTTTCCAACCCGCTCCTGAGAATAAAATACGGGTCCCCTGTCCTCTAACTTGATCGCTACAGAAAAAAGAAGCCAGAGGGGAGATGACAAAACAAGACCAATTGAGGAGAGGGTAAAATCAAAGGATCTTTTTAGCATGGGTTTTATTAGCTTGTAGGCTTGTTAGCAGGCTGAAAAAACATGGGAAGTGTCCCTATGCCGTGTAATGAATTTTTTAATTTCTATAAATAATCTCTCAATATCTTCACTATCCTCTTCGCTGCTTTCCCGTCTCCATACGGATTGATAGCTTTAGCCATACTCCCATATAATTTCCTATCTTCCAGCAACTTTATCGTTTCCAGATAAATCTTTTCACTATCAGTACCAACTAATTTAGTGACTCCCGCCTCAATACCT
>JAZDOO010000153.1:0-12754 GCA_043798555.1 Pseudomonadota bacterium
GGGAGGCCGTTTTTTTCATCTCCTCGGAGGTAATGATAAAGGGAAGGCAGTTCGAATTGTCACCGAGAGATACAAAAGGAGTTTTATCCGGGTGAGAAGTGTAGCTATAGGGGATAGTTATAATGACCTTCCTATGCTTAAAGAGGCGGACATTGCGGTTCTGGTTCAAAAGCCTGGTGGATTTTATGATGAAAGCATAGCCAACCTTCCAAATCTTGTTCGAGCGCCCGGGGTAGGCCCAGAGGGCTGGAATAGAGCGGTGTTAGAAATTTTGGGACAATAAGAGTCGGAGGCATTATGGTTTACAATACCGCGCTTAGGCCTTATACCACAAAAAGGATTGAGGAGATCCAGAAGGCGGATATCTTGGTCGGTATCCCCTCCCATAACAATGAGAAGACCATTGCCCATGTGATCCAGATGGTGAGCCACGGGCTCTATCAGCATTTTCGGGATAAAAAATGTGTTATTCTCATCGCTGATGGGGGATCTACTGATGATACCAGAGAGGTAGCCAAGGATTTTGAGATCAAGCCTTGGCAGGAAAAAATTATTTCTATTTATCGGGGGCAAGCGGGAAAAGGTACGGCTCTTCGCTCTATTTTTGAGGCAGCGGTGAGATTGAATGTAAAAAGCTGTGCAGTAGTTGACTCGGACTTAAGGAGCATCACCTCAGATTGGATAAAGTACTTGCTTGACCCAATACTGGAAAAAGGCTTTCATTTCGTTGCACCTATTTACGTCCGGTATAAGTACGACGGGACGATTACAAACAACGTTGTTTATAATTTGACCCGTGCCCTCTATGGCAAACGTATCCGTCAGCCCATTGGTGGAGACTTTGCCTTCTCAAAAGATACAGCCTCAGCCTATATCTCAGAGAACGTATGGGATACGGATGTAACTCGTTTCGGCATTGATATCTGGATGACCACCCAGGCAATCATCAAAGGGTTCAAAGTCTGTCAAGCTCGATTAGGAGTTAAAATCCACGACGCCAAGGATCCTTCCGAAAGCCTGGGCCCAATGTTTCGCCAGGTAATTGGCACCTTATTTGTCCTTATGGAACAAAATGAATCTTATTGGAAAAGCGTACTTGGGAGTACAACCGTTGAAACCTTTGGCCCGAAAAAATTTGTCGAGCCTGAACCCATCAAGGTAGACTTAGAAAAAATAATTGACAAGTTCCGTTTCGGTGTAAAGCAATTCGGTCCTTTGTATCGAGAGATCCTTTCCTATGACTGTGTGAAAGAACTTGAATCAGCCCGGAAGCTCTCTTACCGGAAATTCTCACTTTCTCTTTATGTCTGGGTGTGTATTCTTTACGAACTGGCCGCCACTTTTCATTCCTGGCGCTTTAACCGGCAAAAGCTTATTGAAATTATGACTCCCCTCTATTATGGCCGGGTTGCCGGCTTTATTAATCAGACGCGCAACATGTCGTCCCTGGATGCGGAAAAAGTCGTAGAAGAGCAGGCCGTGGAGTTTGAGGAAAATAAAGACTACCTGATCAGTATCTGGGATGAAAAAAAAGAGCAAAGCAAAACGATCAATCACCAATTAAAACGCTGTGACCTATAACCTCACCCCCAAATACTTCGATCCCAAATTGAATGCCTTGGAAGGCAATATGAAGTTTTCTAGTTCAATAATGCTTGACAATAATACGAAGAAAAGGTAATAAAAAGCTTTTACTTTGTTGGAGGGGGATGTATTTGTTATCAATAATACCAATGATAGCGGATATGCTTGGTCCACTTGAACTGAATCGAACACTCTATTACCATAATCTTTTTAACCGGAACGTTGATGAAATCCGGGAGCACCGGAACCTTCAGTGCTTTTTTTATGATTTATGTTTAAAACTCGCTGCCTGTAAAAACTGGCGGAGTTTTACCTGTAAGTATTGCCCCAATTTTTGCAAGGATTTCGATTCGTTCCAAGAACATAACTTTATCAACTAACAGCCCCTACTATTCAAATCTGGCAAAAGCAAACGTAAATCTCTTAGGGATTTACCGGTACCCAAACCCTATGGGCTGGTACCCATCGACCCCTCACCCACTTTCCGGGAACTACAATCCATTCCCCCGGGGGAATCTCATCTTCCGGGGCCGCATAAGCTGGTGCAGGACACCCGTAAGTTGCTTGCCGGCAGAATTTCTGGTTGCTCACATTTTGATCAACAGCATTGCCAGCAATAGCGCCCACAAGTGTTCCCGCAGCCATTCCAATTAAGGTTGACTCAGTGTCATGACCGATCGCTTGACCTGCAAGAGCACCGATACCTGCACCGATACCTGCACCTTTCTGGGTATTGTACCCAGTGCCAGCACAGCCAGATAAGAAAACAAGGGTAATGAAGATGATCAGGAAACACTTAGGCATTGTTGTACCTCCTCTCCTATGCACTATTTCATGAAACAAATGTTTTAGCTAAAGCGATACGTACGCCTCATTCCTTCGGATTTGCGCGCCTTGCATCTGGAGCTTTTTACTGTGCCGTCTGATTTTCGACTTTTTACGACTTCATTAGAATTTGACGCACAAAAAAAAGATCGGTTTACCAAAAATTTATGGTACCTTAAAATAATTTTTTAACCGCCAATTGGATGTACTATTTAATGAATCCGCTTGTTTCCGTAATTATTACTACCTATAATCGTTGCGATTTGGTTGCTGAGGCCATCGAATCAGTGTGGAAACAGGATTTTAATGACTACGAGATTATTGTGGTTGATGATGGTTCCAGTGACAGTACGGGAGAGGTTCTCAAAAAATATAATAACGTTACCTACTTTTATCAGGAAAACCATGGGGTAAGCCAGGCGCGAAACCAGGGGCTGAAACTGGCCCGGGGTGAGTTCATAAGTTTTCTGGATTCTGATGATTTGTGGTTGCCAAAGAAGTTATCTGCCCAAATTGCGGTAATGGGAAAAAATCCGGAAATCAAGGTTACTTATACTGATGAAATCTGGATCCGGAAGGGAAAAAGGGTAAACCCTATGAAAAAACATCAAAAATACTCGGGCTGGATTTTCAAAAAATGTCTCCCTCTCTGTATCATTAGTCCCTCTTCGGTAATGCTCCAAAGGCAGGTTTTCGATGAGGTGGGCTTCTTTGATGAGTCTTTGCCGGTGTGTGAGGATTATGATCTCTGGCTTCGCATCTCAGCACGATTCCCCGTTGTTTTTATCAATGACACATTGATTATCAAAAGAGGGGGACAGGAAGACCAGCTTTCCCATAGATTCTGGGGGAATGATCGTTTTCGGGTTATCGCCCTGGAAAAAATTATCCGCGCTGAGGTATTGGATGCGGGGATGAAAAAACTGGCCATCCAAGAACTTGTTAAAAAGAGTACCATTTTGGAGAACGGTTTCCGGAAAAGAGGAAAGATCGCAGAAGCTCACTATTACCAACGCTTAATAGAAAAATATACATTATGGCTGCCACAATAACAAAAGCAGAAATTACCCCACCAAAAGCCCAATCAATTTCCATTAGTATGATTAATGTGGACGATGAATCATTCCGGATGACCTTTTGCCCTGATCTGAAGAAGCTCAGGGCCTCGATAGAAAAAATTGGTCTCATAAATCCGGTAATACTTCGGAGGGGAAAACCTTTCCAGATCGTGTCTGGTTATCGGAGGATTGTGATTGCTCAAAGTCTGGGGTGGGAAAAGATCGAAGCCAAGGTTTATGCTTCCGAGGAACTGAGCGTTGAGGAGGGTTTCCGTCTTAACCTTTATGAAAATCTTGGAACCAGGACGTTCAACCTGATCGAAGCATCCATGGTAGTGACTGGTTTTCCGGATCGGTGTGGCACGGATGAAAGTCAGGTGCGCAGCGAGGTGTTACCGCTTCTTGGATTCCAGCCAGGGAATAAAGTTTTGCACATGCTTTCTTCTCTGAGGTACCTCAGTAAGGAGTGGAAAGAGCTGGTTATTACTAAGGATATGCCGTTGCTGATTGCGAGTAAAATTTCCCGTTTTTCCCTTCAGGATCAAGAAGTTTTGCTGACTGCCTTATCCGGACTCCACTTAGGGCAGAACAAAATGAAAGAATGTCTGGAGGTGGCGGAGGAAATTTGTAGGCGAGACGGGCTTTCGCTGCTGCAGCTTTTTACTGCCGAGCCTTTTCCCTCGTTGTACCAGGACGATCGGCTCAACAACACTGAAAGAACCGAAATGTTTCGTAAGGTTCTTAGAGCCCGACGGTATCCCGAGCTCACCCGCCAGCAAAACCACTTTCAAGAGCTGAGAAAGAAACTTTCCCTTCCTCCCTCGGTAACGCTGGTACCTCCTGATTTTTTTGAAGGCGATAAGCTTAAGGTAAACCTTGAATTTCGTTCTCCGGAGGAGCTCCGAACAATTTTGGAAAAATTGGAAACTGCGGCTGATAGTGAGGGATTAAAGATGCTGTTAGGGATGCTGTAATGCTTGATTTCCCCTGAGATTCCATCCCGGGGAGTCGAAGGCGTGACTATCCGGCGATACCAACCAATTCGACATCAAACATCAATTAAAAAATAATTGACATACTTTTTGAAAAAAGTTATATAAAAGTTATATAATTTTTGACCAGGCGATTCTAAAGGTGAAAGAATGCAGCCGGGCCAGAGGGCAACGGACTTTAAACCCGTGGGACACCAGTTTCACGGGTTTTTTAGTTTGTGTCGTTTCGTGGAACCAATAAGAAAAAACCATTTCTACTGCCATTTTTTTACACGTCTCAACCTTATTGTTTAAAAGCATTAATTTTTCTGAGGCTATTTTCGTGGACTCACAGCGCCGCAAAGTAAAAGTTGCACTGCTATCGGTAGTCTCCAACAGTACCCTTGTGGCACTGAAGCTTACATTTGGTCTTCTGATTGGTTCAGTTTCCGTTGTATCTGAGGCGATCCATTCTGGGGTGGATCTTGTGGCCGCCATCATCGCCTTATTTTCCGTCCGGACCTCAAGCCTCCCTGCTGATAAAGACCACCCCTTTGGCCATGGAAAAATCGAAAATATCTCTGGCACCATTGAGGCGTTGCTGATTTTTCTCGCGGCAGGGTGGATCATCTTTGAAGCAGTTAAAAAGCTCCTGCATTCGGAGCCGATTGGATCGGTGGGTTGGGGTGTTGGCGTGATGCTGATTTCGGCTATTGTTAATATCGTTGTCTCAGAGAGGCTTTTCTCGGTGGGGAAACAAACCGACTCCATAGCCCTTCAGGCGGATGCTTGGCATCTGCGAACTGATGTGTACACCTCTGCAGGGGTCATGGTTAGTCTTGCCCTCATCTGGATAGGCCATCGGGTGTTCCCAGAGGTATATTTTGATTGGCTTGACCCGGTTGCGGCAATTGGTGTCGCCTTATTGATTATTAAGGCTGCTTATGACCTCACGAAGCAGTCAGCTCGTGATTTGATGGATGTGACGCTACCGGAAGAGGAAGAGGCATGGATTCGTCAGGTGGTAATAGAACACCGACCTGTCATTCACGGTTTTCACCAGTTGCGCACCCGGAAAGCTGGTCATTTCCGGTTTGTTGAGTTTCATGTCAAGCTGGATCCTCAAATGTCGGTTGAAGCTTCGCACCGTATTACTGAAGATTTATCGGGATGCATCGAAAAACGTTTTGCCAGCACCAGCGTTACAATTCACACCGAACCCTGCGATGGTGACTGTGTCCTTAAGTGCCTGGAGGGATGCCTTCTGCCGGAAAACGAACGGAATGTGATTCAACAAAAAAGGCGTAAAATTTTTTAGTGTAGTACCCAATACTGTTAGCGCCAAGACTGATCCTGGGGTAACAACATATTATATATAATGTCCGCCTTTAAGCCTCGAAAAATGTATATCCATCCTTCGGTTCTGAAAAACCCAATCACCGAAAGAATCTTAAAAAAACTCCCTGATGTTCTTAGAGTGGTTACGGAAAGACCGGAGATAGAGTTAGAGACAGAACCTGATCCGGTGGGGAGTGGAAAGCGCATCTGGTTTTTGACCGCTTCACCTGGTCAACTGGTTAAAGAATGCCCGGCTACTCCGGTGCAGCTTTGTTGTCGGTATCGGGTGATTAATGTCATCACTAACTGCCCCATTGACTGTAGCTACTGTATTTTGCAAGGGTACATAAATAACCCCTACATCACCATTCATGTGAATTTAGACGATATAAAGGCTCAAATTACACAGCTTTTAAAGACTGATCCGCACCACATCTTTCGCTTTGGGACGGGAGAGCTCTCCGATAGTCTTGCCATAGAGGAATACACTGGATTTTCATCCGATTTGGCGCGGTTTTTCATCACGTTACCCAATGGATTCTTTGAAATTAAGACCAAATTTCATCGAGTGGATACGCTTCTGGAACTGGATCCAAAAGGGAAAATAGGCGTCTCGTGGTCGGTTAACCCGGAGGATATTATTAAGAAGGAGGAAAGAGGAGCGTCTTCACTTACCGCTCGTCTGGAGGCGGCGTTAAAATGTCAGGAGAAGGGGTATCTGGCAGGGTTCCATTTTGACCCTATCCTTTTATATCCTGACTGGGAGGAAAAGTACCGAGCAGTGGTGGACAAAATCTTCACTTCTCTTAAGCCAGAAAGGATTACCTGGATAAGTTTGGGGGGATTTCGTTATCCGGCTTTTTTAAAGCCAGTAATCCAGGAGCGTTTTCCCCAGAGCAAAATCCTCCTGGGCGAACTTTTCCCAGGACCTGATCGGAAATACCGCTATCTTAAAAAGCTTCGGATTGAGATGTACCGGAACATTGTAACTCGAATACGGAAATACGATCCTGAGATATTTATTTATCTCTGTATGGAAAGCCCGGAAGTATGGGAGGCGGTTTTTGGATTTCACCCGCAGAGTCGAAATGAACTCGATTACCTTTTTGCCCAGCGCATCCGAAGGTTATGGAGTAAGAGCTGATGATGGATCTGAGGATTGTGAGAGAAAGATATCAGTTCCTTGGTCACTGGTAGAAAGCGGGTGGGGAAGGAAATTATGAACCCAGGGTTGATAGAGAAAGTAGTCGGTTTTATGCCAATGTTTTGAAGGTATTGCTGAATGGTAGGTTTCTTTTTTCCCTGATACATTTTTTTATCCCGCATCCAGTCAAACAATCAAACACTCAGAAAAATATAGCGGATTAAAAACAGGATCGCGAAACCAGAAACTAAAAGCGGCACTTCTCTGATTTTTCCTTGCACTGCTTTTAACAAAGTATAAGAAATAAAACCAAACGCGATGCCTTCGGTAATGCTGAAGGTGAGGGGCATCAAAATTATCGTTAAAAAAGCGGGTACCGCTTCACTAAAATCATTCCAGTTAATTTGGGAAATATTTTTCAGCATGAAGCAGCCGACAATAATAAGCGCGGGAGCAATTACCGGATAGAGCACCAATCCTTCCCCGACCTTGACTCCTCCTCCAATCATCTTAACGAGGGGCGCAAAAAATATGGCCAGGAGAAACATTACCCCGGTCACCACATTGGCCAAACCGGTCCGGGCGCCAGCGCTCACCCCGGTGGCGCTTTCGATATAACAGGTCACAGTAGAGGTACCCAAAAGGGCTCCTGATACCGTGCCAATCGCGTCGGAAAGCAAAGCTTGACGGGCGCGGGGCAAACTCCCGTCAGATTGCAACAACCCCGCTTCCTGACTCACCCCGATCAATGTGCCCACGGTGTCGAACAAGGCAAGGAAGAAAAAAACAAAAATTATGGAAAACATGCCGGTTTCCAGCGCCCCCATGATATCGAGCTTGAAAAGAGTCGGTTTGATGGATGGCACCGGCCCGATAATCCCTTCATAACTTACCATGCCAGTCATGAGACCAACGATGAGGGTTACCAAAATTCCCAGCAACATAGCGATGCGCGCTCCCATGGCCAACAAAATCGCCATTACGGTCAACCCAAGAAGGGACAAGAGTACCGGAGGTGAGGATAACTTTCCCATACTCACCAACGTTCCAGGATTGTCCACCACAATTCCCGCCCATTCAAGACCGACCACTGCAATGAGTAATCCAATACCCACGGCGATTCCGTTTTTCAAGGTTATGGGAATAGCGTTTACCAGTCGCTCGCGAAGCCCCACAAACGATACGGCGATGAACAATAGCCCGGAAATAAAAATAGCGCCTAACGCCTGTTGCCAGCTATATTTAAGCGTGAGGATCACAGTGTAAGCAAAGAAAAAATTGTGTCCCATCGCCGGCGCCAGCGCGATAGGATAGTTGGCGAGAAAAGCCATTAAGAAAGTCGCGAAAGCGCTTGATAAGCACGTCGCGACCATAACAGCTCCCCTGTCCATTCCCACGGCACCCAATACCGCGGGTTGCACAAAAATTATGTACGCCATAGTCATAAAGGTTGTTAAGCCGCCCGAGATTTCCCTTTGAAGGTTGGTTTGCGCTTTCTGCAATCCAAAAATTCGTTCTATCATTACGCGCCTCGTTAGGTTAACATCTTATGTTTTGCCGTCCAAAGGCATCGAAGGTTAATGGAATTCTGAGGTTAGTCGTACTGCACGACTGAGAAAATATCATATTTGGATAGCTCATCACGTCCTTTAAGAAAAAGCAATTCGATTATGAAGGCCAACCCAACGATCTCTCCGCCCAGTCGTTCAACTAACTTGCATGTTGCTTTTGCTGTGCCTCCCGTTGCTAAGAGATCGTCTATGATTAAGACCTTTTGTCCTTTTTCGATCGCATCAGTATGAATCTCAACCGTATTTGTGCCGTATTCAAGGGTATAGCTCTCGCTGATGGTTGCAGCCGGCAGTTTTCCCGGTTTTCGGACAGGCACAAACCCGCAGCCCAGCTCATAAGCTAAGAGAGCGCCAGATATAAATCCCCGCGACTCAATCCCCACCACAATATCAACCTCTTTGCCTTGACAAAACTTTAGCATCTTTTGAACTTTGTACCGTAGCGCGTTAGGATTTTTCAGCAACGTCGTGATATCTCTAAAAATAATTCCTTTTTTGGGGAAATCAGGCACATCCCGGATGGTGCTTACTATGTCCATAAAATTTACCTCCTTAAAGGCTTAATTAATAAATACACAAATATTATTATCAAGCCTGTGTTAAATGGGCAAGTAGTATAGACGGTGAGAACTTCTCTGAAGTATTTTGACCTAATTTTTAATCCTTCTTGCACGGTACTCCTTCCATTGGCGCACGCGTGGTAGAAACAGTTCTCAAAATACTTGACAGGTTTTCATGAATCCATTAGGATTTTTCTTTATTTTATTCATTGGGAACAGAGAAGTCAATCGATTAGCTGATCACAAGAAAGGAGAAGGTAACGTATGAGTCCTCTAAAACCTACGAAAAAAGAAGAAGAATACTTTGTTCGGTTAGAATTAGAGAAAAAGAAAAAGATCATCGAGCAGGAGATGGCAAAATTAAAAGAGGAAGAAAAAAAGAAGCTAAAAAAGCTTCATTACCTGCACTGCCCCAAATGTGGTTCGAAACTGGTGGAAATTTCTTACAAGAACATTATGATTGACAAATGTCCCAGTTGCGAAGGAGTGTGGCTTGACTGCGGTGAGCTGGCACAAGTCGTAACCGATCAAGACAGTTTCTTAGGGGGTATGTTGAAGATATTCAAAAAGTAAACCCCGTTAGAAATTCCAGCGGGGCATTATTTCTAACGGGGTAAATTTACTTCCCTTTCGGAACTTTTTTCCAGTCTGATAGAAATCGTTCTACGCCGATATCAGTGAGAGGATGTTTGGTTAGTTGTTCCAGCACGTTGAAGGGAATGGTAGCAATATCCGCTCCCAACAGGGCGGCTTCCAGGACATGAAGCGGATGCCGGATACTGGCGACGATGATTTCGGTTTCAAAATCATAGTTGTCGAAGATAGTAACTACTTGTTCCACAAGATCCATTCCCACATGGGAAATGTCATCTAACCGCCCGATAAAAGGGCTCACAAAAGACGCCCCCGCCTTGGCAGCCAATAATGCCTGGATGGGAGAAAAGATAAGTGTCATATTAACTCTGATTCCCTCCTGGGACAGGGTGCGGGTGGCCTTAAGCCCATCAAGGGTCATGGGAATCTTGACGACAATATTCTCATGAATTTTGGCTAACTTTCTGGCCTCTTTAATCATATCGGTAGATTCAGTGCTCACTACCTCAGCACTGATGGGGCCATCAACCACCTGGCAGATTTCTTTGAGTACGGTAAGAAAATCCTTACCGGTTTTGGAAATGAGGCTGGGGTTAGTGGTGACACCATCAATCAATCCATACTCAGCCGCGGTTCTTATTTCGTCAATATTGGCAGTATCAATAAAGAATTTCATGGTCATCCTCCTTTAATTTGTTTCTCTTTAGGGTTTTTTATTTCTCTGAAGGTACTTTTGACAACATTCTTCACTGCAAAAATAAAGCAGGTCATTTCCTACCCGAATCGAATAGGCTTCTTTCCGAGCCACATACACACCACAATGGGGATCCTGAACCATCTCATTCACTAACTCTTTTTTACCCTCTGAATAAACCCGGGAACGCCGGGAGGAAGGAGAGGAAAAAAGGAAGCGAAGGATTCGGAATAAGAGGTAAAAAAGTACCCCAATAACAATCAAACGCAGCATCATGGGTCAATCCATAAACTTTATCACTTTATTCTGGTCGGAAACATTATCCAGGAGGTGCTTAATATCGTTTTTAAACACCGGATGGATCAATTGAGGAGCAATTTCCGCCATCGGAATCAGAACAAACTTGCGGTGGTGAATGCGCGGGTGGGGGATTTCCAGGTCAGGTGACGTCATGGTGAGATGATCATAAAAAAGAAGATCAATATCAATAGGCCGGGGCCCCCAACGTCCGTTATCCTTTCGGCCTAACCGTAATTCGATTTCCTTACAATGTTTCAAAAGCTCATGGGGGGGTAAACCCGTTTTGAGCTGAATGACTCCATTAATAAACCACTCCTGATCATTCCTTCCCCACGGTTCAGTTCTGTACCATGAAGACTGGGCGACAAGAGAGAAACCGTTAAGTTTAAGGATCTCGTCACATGCCTGTTCGCAGTTTCTTATCTTTTCGCCTTGATTTGATCCCAGACCGATAAAAACCGTATGTTCCATCAGAAAGACAAAGAGAATAAACGGTTCACTGCTTCCTTGATGCGCTCCGTAGGCGTAGTCAACGATAAGCGGATAAATCCCTCACCTGAAGGGCCAAAACCGTTTCCAGGAGTGGCCAGCACTCCGGCTTTATTTAAAAGATGAGAGGTAAACTCCATAGAAGTATAGCCTTGAGGAACTTGGGTCCAAACATAAAAGGTTGCGAGGGGAGGCTCTACCTCCAGGCCTATCTTTTTAAGGCCAGAAACAAGAAGATCTCTTCTTTCCTTATATATCTTCCGTAAGGATTCGGGGACATGCATATTTTCCTTAAAAGCGGCAATTCCAGCCTCCTGAACCGCCTGAAAGACTCCGGAATCAATATTTTCTTTTACCTTCCCTAACCCCTGGACAATTTCAGGATTTCCCACGGCAAACCCTAAGCGCCATCCGGTCATGTTGAAAGTTTTAGAAAAAGAATGAAATTCAATGCCAATTTCCTTAGCGCCCTCCACTTCTAAGAAGCTGAGGGGTTTATTTTCGTCATAGTACATTTCCGAATACGCGGCATCATGGCAAACGATGATGTTATTCTGCTCACAAAACTCCACCACGTCCTTAAAAAACCCCTTCTTGGCGGTTGCGGAAGTGGGATTGTTGGGATAATTCAAAAAGATTAGTTTTGCTTTTCGGGCGATTTCCCTGGGAACCTGATTTAGGTCGGGGAGGTAATGGTTTTCCTTTAGAAGCGGCAGAAAGTGGGGGGTTCCGCCCGCAAAGAGAATTGAAGTTTTATAGACGGGGTATCCTGGATCTGGAACCAATCCATAGTCACCGCTGTCAATAAAGGCGAGGGGGATATGGGCTATGCCCTCTTTGGAACCGATGAGGATAAGGACTTCCTTTTCAGGGTCGAGTTTTACCTGGAAACGATGTTGGTACCATTCTGCCACTGCTTCACGCAGGGCAAACATGCCGACATACGATGGGTAGCGGTGGTTTTGGGGGACTTCAAGGGACTGCTTCATGTGCGCAATAATCCCTGCCGGTGTAGGGGTGTCCGGATCACCAATGGTGAGATCAATAACATCAACCCCCTTGGCGACTTGTTCGGCCTTGATGACATCAATCCCAACAAAAAGGTAAGGGGGGAGGTTTTGAATACGTCTGGATTTTTGTACTCTGAACACAACTGCGTTCCCTTTAATAGGCCTAAAGAAAACAGAATACAGGAGACAGAATTCAGAATTAAAATCTCCTCCTTAAGTCTTCCGTATTCTGACTCCTGACTCCTGACTTCTGACTCCTGACTCCTGACTCCTGTATTTTAAGTAGTCAGAGAAATTCCAAAACGTATTAATTATCGGTAAATCATTCCAAAGTCAAGTAACAATTGACGCGATGCCTTTCCCTCCTTGCCGGTATCTCATAGCGCAATGGTCGGTAGGCCATTTTAATTGACTCTCCCCTGAACTGGTGATATTTTCAGAAATAATCATAAATTACCTCCATTTATTTCTTGTCATTCCGCACTTGATGCGGAATCCAGGATAAAAGGGAAAAGTTCAATAAAAGCTCGTCATCGGGAAACATAGGAATGACCACAGAAAATAAAAAAGTAGAAGAATCCAACCTCCCTAAAACGATAGGCCGATATATTATTTC
>JAZDOO010000175.1:0-7496 GCA_043798555.1 Pseudomonadota bacterium
CCCAGGAATCACCCTGGAGACTTTTCCTACAAAGGTTTCGTAAAAATAGGCTTGCCTTAGGGGGGACAGTCATCATTGTCTTTCTTTTTTTTATAGCTGTTTTTGCCCCGATGCTTGCACGCTACGATCCTTTCGCCATTAACACCAGAGGGATTCTTTATCCTCCCTCCATGAGTCATCCCATGGGTACGGATGAACTGGGGCGGGATGTTATGAGCCGCATTATGTGGGGTGCGCGCGTCTCCTTGCTCGTGGGATTCGTTGCCGTCGGGATCGCCACTGCCATAGGCATCTTGGTAGGATCACTAGCAGGATATTATGGAGGATACGTTGATAGCATTCTTATGCGTTTTGTGGATGTGATGCTTTGTTTTCCTACGTTTTTTCTCATCTTAGCCGTCATTGCTTTCTGGGAACCCAGCATCTGGAAAATCATGCTGGTAATTGGAATAACAAGCTGGATGGGCGTTGCCCGGTTGATAAGAGCAGAATTTTTATCCTTGAAAGAACGGGATTACGTGCAGGCAGCTCGGGCTTTGGGAGGAAAAGATTTGCGGATTATTTTCCGCCATGTACTTCCCAATAGTTTGGCTTCAGTGTTGGTGAATGCTACACTGGGGGTCTCAGCAGCTATTTTAACCGAATCAGCACTCAGTTTTTTAGGGATCGGAATTCAGCCTCCTCATCCCAGTTGGGGAAACATGTTGACTGCTGGTAAAGACAACATTGAAATTGCCTGGTGGTTATCCTTTTTCCCTGGGTTTGCCATATTTATTACTGTGATGGGGTACAATATCCTGGGTGAAGGAATCCGGGATACTATTGATCCGCGACTTAGGTAGGGATCAGGGTTCAGGGGGCGGGGATCGGCTTAAACAATTGCTGACCCCTGGCCCCCGAACCCTATGAACCGATAGACATTTAGGAATCAAATGGAAAATAACCTTCTCCTTAACATTAAAGGCTTAAAAACTTATTTTTTTACTGATTATGGGGTCATTAAGGCGATTGACGGGATTGATCTCCAGGTGAAAGCAGGGGAAACTCTCGGGATTGTGGGGGAATCAGGCTGCGGGAAAAGCGTTACCGGGCTTTCCATTCTCCGCCTCATTCCCACCCCTCCGGGGAAAATTGTGGAGGGAGAAATTGGTTTTCAAGGAGCCGATCTCCTCACATTGAGTGCGAAGGAGATGCGCAAGATTCGGGGGAATAAAATCTCCATGATCTTTCAAGAGCCCATGACCTCGCTCAATCCGGTTTTTACCGTGGGAAACCAGATTGCTGAAGTATTCGGGCTCCATCAGGGACTTAAAAAAAAGGAGGCGCTGCAAAAAACAGTAGAGATGCTGCGCCTGGTAGGGATTCCCGGACCGGAGGAACGGATTCATCACTACCCCCATCAGATGAGCGGGGGGATGCGCCAGCGGGTCATGATTGCGATGGCGATTGCCTGCAATCCCATGCTTCTTATTGCTGACGAACCAACCACTGCGCTTGATGTCACCATTCAGGCCCAGATTTTGGATTTGCTGGGAGCGTTAAAAGAAAAATTAAACATGGCGCTCATGTTTATCAGCCACGATTTAGGAGTAATTGCCCAGATTGCCGATCGGGTTGCGGTTATGTATGCGGGATGGTTGATGGAATATACGGATACGCATACAATTTTTCAGCACCCCCGAAACCCGTATACCCGGGGACTCTTACTTTCACTTCCCTGGCACCAGGAGCGGAAGGTACGCTTTAAAGCCATTGGTGGACAGGTTCCCGATCCACTCAACCTTCCCTCAGGCTGTAGATTTCATCCCCGTTGTGACATGGTTATAGATAAATGTCGCCATAGCGAACCAGTTTTTGAGGAGGTGACTCAAGGGCATTGGTCACGGTGCCACCGGAGTCAAGAGATGTGATTGCGCTATGAGTTGGAAGCTTCAAGTTTCAGGTTGCAAGTTTCACGTTTAACGTCTCACGTTTTACGCTTACTGGACTATGAATAATCTTCTCGAAGTTAAAAATCTAAAAAAATATTTCCAGCCTCAAGGAGGATTAATCCCTAAGAAGAGTGGAGTGGTCAAAGCAGTGGATGGGGTAAGCTTTGCTGTTGCTAAAGAAGAGACCTTGGGCTTAGTGGGAGAAAGTGGCTGTGGGAAGACTACACTGGGAAGGCTCATTCTCCGTCTTTTGGAACCTACCGCGGGAGAGGTTAGCTTTGAGGGAAAGAATATTTTCAGCCTGAAGCAGAAAGAACTTCGCAGCCTTCGGAAAGATATGCAGATCATTTTTCAGGATCCTTATGGCTCCCTTAATCCCCGAATGAAAGCTGGGAGCATCATCGAAGAACCCCTTAAGATTCATCAGAAACTGGATAAAAAAGAAAGGAAGGAAAGAGGAGCGGCGTTATTAGAAATGGTGGGACTTAACCCCCAGGATGCCCAGCGGTACCCGCACGAATTTAGCGGGGGACAACGTCAGAGGATAGGAATTGCCCGAGCACTGGCTCTAAATCCTAAATTAGTGGTGGCTGATGAGCCCGTCTCGGCCCTGGATGTTTCCATTCAGGCCCAGATTATCAACCTCCTTATTGACCTTCGGGAAAAGTTCCATCTCACCTACCTTTTTATTTCCCACGATCTCCATTTAGTGCACTATTTGAGCGATCGGATCGCAGTCATGTATCTGGGGAGAATTGTGGAACTCACTGACAGTGAGAAACTTTATAACCATCCCCTCCACCCTTATACCAAAGCCATTTTAGCTGCAGTGCCCGTTCCTGACCCTAAGACAAAGAAAATGCGTCTCACTGTGGCTGGAGATGTACCGGACCCATCCAATCCCCCGTCAGGATGCCACTTTCATCCCCGGTGCCCACATGCCAAGCCCATCTGCAAAGAAGTGTACCCAGCATTTGAGGTAAAAGAATCCGTACACCAGGTGGCCTGCCATCTCTGCTGAACAATTGGTCCAAACATTAAATAAAAAAGGGGTCAACAAGACCCCCTTTTCACTTTATGGTCCCAACGGGACTCGAACCCGTGTTACTGACGTGAGAGGCCAGTGTCCTAGGCCGCTAGACGATGGGACCTTTTGAGAAACTTTAATGAAAGGAAGGCCCTCTGTCAATACTTTTCTCTCATTTTCCGGAAAGCACCCTTTTAAAATCCATTTAAAATTAACAGCCTAAAAAGAGGAAGGTTGCATTATTTAACTTTCTGTGATATACAAAAAAAAAATTTAAAACTTTTAAAACTATTAAACTTCAATGGAATCCTTAGCGAAAAAAGATTTTCTTCGTTTCATCCCCTCCGTCAATGAGCTGCTAAGTCAAGCTCCTATCCAGGAATTACTAAAGGCATTCCCCAGACGACTGGTGCTAACTACCATCCGGGAAGAAGTAGAAAATTATCGCCAGGAAATACTTACCAACGGGCAAGAATCCTTCGTCTCAAAAGAGACAAATGCAAAAATGCTCGTTCAGCGGATTACTGACCAAGTTCAAAAAAATGCTCACTTTACCCTCAGAAAAGTAATCAATGCCACCGGCATAATTATTCATACGAATTTGGGACGAGCCCCTCTTTCTTCAAAGATGTTGGAACACCTTTGCACCATTGCAGAGGGTTATTGCAACCTTGAGTATGACCTGGAAAAAGGTGAACGGGGATCGCGTTATCAGCATGTAGATAAAATCCTCCAGGAACTTTCCGGGGCGGAAAGTGCAATTGTAGTTAACAATAATGCTGCTGCGGTTTTGGTTGCCCTTACTACTCTGGCAAAATCCCGTGAAGTGGTCATCTCCCGGGGTGAACTCATAGAAATTGGGGGGTCTTTTCGTCTTCCCGATATAATGCGCCAAAGCGGGTGTATCCTAAAAGAAGTGGGCACCACTAATAGAACCAAAATTTCCGATTACGAGCAGGCGATTTCCGAAGAAACCGCTCTTCTACTCAGTGCTCACACCAGTAACTACCGAATCTTGGGTTTTACTGAACAGGTCCCCTTAAAAGAATTGGTGGAACTGGGTCACCTTCACAACCTCCCGGTGATGAAAGACTTGGGAAGTGGTAATTTTGTGGATTTATCTCAGTTCGGAATGGAGGATGAACCAACAGTACCCCGGACTCTCGAGTCCGGAGTAGATGTGGTCACCTTTAGCGGGGATAAGTTATTAGGTGGCCCCCAGGCAGGTATTATTCTAGGCAAGGGAAAATATCTTGATCAGATCAAACGTAATCCTCTCCTCCGGGCGATCCGGGTAGATAAATTTACGGTAGCAGCATTGGAGGTCACCCTCCGTGAATACTTAGATGTGGATAAAGCCATCCAGTCCATACCGGTCTTAAGGATGCTTACCTGCCCACTGGAAGAAATTAAAAAAAAGGCGGTTACGCTTTTTCGAGGAGTAAGAAAAAGGTGCCTGGATTCTTACGAGATAAGCATGGAAGATGACTATTCCCAGGCTGGCGGGGGATCACTCCCCCTTCAGCAAATCCCTACCCGAGTGATCACTCTCATCCCCCGGTCGTTTTCAGTGGCGGAGTTGGATACTCGTTTGCGCAAATTTCAGCCTCCGATTGTAGCTCGGGTAAGCCAGGAAAGGCTTATTATTGATCTTCGCACGGTTTTCTTCTCGGAAATTTCTATTATTATTGAGGCATTGGAGAAAGTGGCATGATGAATTCCAATGTTTTAGTGCTCAATCGCTCATTTTTACCGATTCATGTCATTTCGGTACGTCGGGCCTTTTGTCTCCTTTATCGAGGAATTGCCAAGGCGGTTGATGATCAGTTTAAAACCTTTGATTTTGAAAGCTGGAGTAAACTGTCCATCGAACAAAGAGAAGAGGCAATCGGTCTGGTGGATAGAATGATTAGAATCCCCCGCGTTATTCTCCTCGTAACGTATGACCGAATGCCCCGGGGGAACATTCGTTTTACCCGTCTCAATATTTACCTTCGCGATAATTCTACCTGTCAATACTGTGGGAAGAAGTTCCCCAAAAGCGAGTTGAGTCTTGACCACGTCATCCCCCGGTCATACGGAGGCAAAAGCACCTGGGCTAATATTGTGTGCTGTTGTTCAGCATGTAATCGAAAAAAAGGGGGAAAAACACCGGAAGAATCGAATCTGAAGCTTCTAAAGTCCCCCAGAAAACCTACCTGGACCCCTTTCTTTAAAGTTTCCTTTAAGGACTTAACACGAAAGGAATGGACTCCCTTTTTGAACATGATTGACATTTCTTACTGGCATACCGAGCTGGTGGAATAGCTAACACTCTATCTACTTTCTATTTTTTCATTCATGCTTTGTTACTCTCGGACTTTTGGTGAGCAAGATTTTGGAGTCACAAACGTTTTCGTATATCGTTTCCTCTAAGGACCAGGGTATTCGGTTAGATATTTTCTTAACAAAATATAATCTCCAACTCACCCGCTCTTGCATCAAAAAGCTTATTGATACTGAGAACGTAACGTTAAACAACCTGCGTCCAAAAGCTGGGGCAAAGCTTAAAGAAGGCGACCGGATCACATTTACCATCCCCCCTCCTAAACCCATGGTTGCCCTGCCTGAACCTATCCCACTCACTATCCTGTCCGAGGATGATGCGATCATCGTCGTGAACAAACCCCCTGGTCTGGTTGTCCATCCTGCCGCAGGGAATTATTCTGGCACATTGGTGAATGGCCTCCTTTATCACTGCCAGTCGCTCTCTTCTCAAGGGGGGCCATTTCGGCCGGGGATTGTGCACCGTCTCGACAAAAATACTTCTGGAGTAATGGTGATTGCTAAAAACGACTATTCCCATCAGCATCTCGCAGGCCAGTTTCATGAGCACAACATAACCAGAAATTACCTTGCGATCTCCATAGGGGTGATAAAAGAACCCCGGGGTACCATTTCCTCGCTCATCGGAAGAAATCCCCGAGACCGAAGAAAGATGTCATCTCAACCCGTTCGAGGGAAACAGGCGATTACCCACTGGGAGGTTTTGAAGCGCTACCAGTTTTTTACCTTGTTAAAAATTAGCCTCGAGACCGGGCGAACTCATCAAATTAGAGTTCACCTTGCCAGTATCCGTCATCCGGTACTGGGAGATCCTGACTACGGGGGCAGAAAACCAGTGGACTTGATACCTTTAAAAGAGTTTCGTTATTTTCTTTCACTGATCAAAAGACAAGCTCTCCACGCCACCACCCTTGGGTTTATCCATCCAGTGCGGAAGGAGTATGTGGAGTTTAACGCTCCTCCTCCTGACGATTTGCAGTCAGTGCTCAAAAAACTGGAGGAAATAGGTTGACAAAGGAAAAAAAGAAGGGATAAGGATAAGAAAACCGCAAGAGCTATGGAACAAGAGATGGACGAAGTAATCAGTATTTTTAGAAAAAGCGCGGAAGTGAAGCTCCGATTTGCCGAGGCTAATGCTGCCAAGATCAATCAAGTTGTAAATGTTATGGTTAATGCTCTCCAACAAGGGAACAAGATGTTGATCTTTGGCAATGGGGGTAGTGCTGCCGATGCCCAACATATTGCTGCTGAATTTGTAAATCGTTTTCTGATAGACCGGGACCCTCTCCCTGCTATTGCTATCACTACCGACACTTCTATTTTAACCAGTGTAAGTAATGATCGGAGCTTTGACGAGGTTTTTGCCCGGCAAATTGCTGCGTTGGGAAAAGAAGGGGATATTGCCTGGGGAATAACCACCTCAGGTAAATCGCCTAATATGATTCGTGCCTTTGAAACCGCCCGAGAGCGAGGACTCGTAACCGTAGGGTTCACCGGAAAAGACGGAGGCACTGTTGCCTCCATGGTGCACTATAATTTAAATGTTGCGTCTGACCTTACCCCCCGGATTCAGGAAACGCACCTCACCCTGGCCCATGTTATCTGTGAACTGGTGGAAAAAAGGATAATGAGCCCATGAAAAAAATCGAACCTCTCTCCTTGGAGGGAATCAGCACCGTTTCCCTGAAAGAGAGAAAAAGCAAAGTGAGTATCGCGCAATTCAGCCGAAGATACTCCCGGGGAGAAAGCGTAGCGGAATTTCTAAATTCCCTGCCCCAGATTCTTGCTGCTCAGGACCTGCGGGAAGTCATTGATCGAATTGTCACCGCCACTAAGGAGGGGAAAACCATTATCGCCGGGATGGGAGCTCACGTCATTAAAGTGGGGCTCTCCCCTGTTATCATCCAGCTTATGGAGGAAGGGGTCATTAGTGGCATTGCTCTCAACGGGGCTGGTGCTATCCATGATGTAGAACTCGCCCTGGAAGGAAAAACTTCTGAAGAGGTTGAAACCGAATTAGACCTTGGAACATTTGGAATGGCTGAAGAAACCGCAACGTTTATTAACCATGGAGTCACGGAGGGAAGAGAACGGGGGTTGGGCCTCGGCCAGGCATTAGGAGAAAAGATGCTCCGTGAGGAACTTCCTTATCAGAAAGTGAGTATCTTGGCTCAAGGAGTAAAGCTGGAAATTCCCATAACCGTTCATGTGGC
>JAZDOO010000192.1:0-2666 GCA_043798555.1 Pseudomonadota bacterium
TTGGATCAAGAATCGAAATTGAGGAAAAATTCCTGGCAGTTTCATCAAATTGAAGACCATGACCCCGGTGGCTAAGCGGTCCCACCAGGAAGACAGGGGCCAACCAAAATGAACAGTAATGTGACGGTCTGGCATTTCGTATTCCACTACTTTCAGCAGATTGATAATGTGCTGATTTAGGCTTAACCGGAGCCAGGGAAAACAAAAGTGATTGGGCGCTCTTTTGGGAGGAGCGGCTTGGCGGAGAGAATAAAAGGTGATATAGACTTCGTTGTCTTTGGTAGAATCAAAAAATTCTTCCGGTGGCCTCCGGAAAATAAGATGGAGATCCGGAGAAGAGGATTGAGCCAAAAACAGGATCATTTCCATTTCACTGTCCGCCTTTTCGCGCTCTTTGATTTCTGGTGCCCGTTTTTTGGCTACAACAATTCCCCCCAGCAATACAACGCTGGTAACAATAGCCCACAACATGGTACCATGGGGCTTTTTAATCGCCAGAAATACAAAGCAGCTCACAAAAATGACCCACATCAGGAGGGTAATGAGACGGCTAGTATGGAAGTGGATGACCTCCTTCGTACCCTTAAAGTACCGATATATGATGAGAGCACCCATGTTCAGGCAAAAACTGGCAATCAAACCGAGGGCATACATGTCGGCGAGAATCATTTGTTTACCCTGGGTGATAAGAATAATGCTGGAGAAAAAGGTAGCGTTGAGAAGGTGAATTCGATAGAGTGACTGGCGGCGGTTAGTAGCAATGATCCATTGAAATCCATACCGGTGAGCCACCCGCTCTATGAGTTCGCCGGAAGCCATGAAAGCCGTATTTACCGCCATAATCAGAGTAAAACTGGCTAAAATGCCCATAGCCACCCCAAAAGGGACTCCATTCAGCAAAGTAGCGTAATGGGTGATCAAATCTCCTTCATGGCGCTGAAAATCAATCGGTGCTGATAAAGCCAGTGTGGCCACGGTAGGAGTTACTAACCCCACCGTGAAAGCCAAAAACCAATACGCCTTGCCAATCTCTCTCCAGTTACGCACCATTCCGGCCGTCTGAAGTACGGATTCAACTCCAGAATAAGCCAGAACGCAGCTTGCCATCGAGGCAATGAAAATGCCATAGGTGCTGATCCAGGAACCGGTTTGCAAACGGACATGGGTATGTTGCATCGCTTCTTTAAGACGGGCCATGGAGGCACTGTCCAGGTCAAGCAAACCAGAAACAATGAGGTTCATAAAAATAACGGCAGCCACGATAAAAATCAGGAAGGTGAATCGGGCATTTTCCCTGATCCCCAGGATGTTAAGACCAGCAACCGCCCAGATGATCACCAGAACTATGACCATGGTTGCAGAGTGAGGCAGTGGGAAAAAAGACGTGGCATTTAACACTGCGCTTACGGCCGAAAGGCAGGCGGTGAGCACATAACTAACCATGATGGAGGCCACGGCCACAAAAGAGACCATCGGGCCGAGCACCAGGTAAGAAAAAGAATAGACACCCCCACCGATGATCCCATGGTGCTCTAAGATCTCGGCGATCTCCACCAGCCGCGTCGTCATGTAATGGATGAATAAGGAAGTAAACGCAATGAAGATAATCGCACTGAGGCCAATAAAGCGGTAAGCTTCAGCCGGAGCGTAGAAGACAGAACTGAGTTCATCCATGAGGGTGATGATCGCTATCGAAAACCAGGTGAGCCACCACCGCCCTTTGTGGAAGTAAGAAAGGAGATTGGATTTTAGCAGAAGAACTAAGGAGATACCCACCAGGGCCAGGTTGAGTATCAGCAGGACATCAGTTTTCATTTAAGCTCCGCCCTCTTCAGCGAAAAGGGGCTTGTAGGGTATAACCATGAGAGGTAAAATCTTGTTTTAATAATGGCGAACCTCCTTTTTACTGAAAGAGAAATAAGGTTACCTACACTCCCCATGAAAAAAATACTATAAAGCCCCTGGGGAGGCAAGTCAACAGGATAAGCCCATGATGAAGCTCACGTAACCTCAGTAACCACTATAAATTTTTGTGGTTTTATAACAGCAAAGGAGCATTGGAAAAGCTTTCCAGGCATAACCTATACTTTTTAGTACATAGTGTTTGACAAAAGGGATTTTGGAATTTATAATTACCCAAACTCCCGTTTTTAAACTATTTTTTAATACGAAAAATAAATTTAATCTCAAGAGGGGCGATGATGAAGAAGCAGCGTAAGGGGAAGGACGGAGTGATTATTTTTTTAGGGATGCTGGCAATATTTTTCTTTACCGTTTCCGCCGATGGGAAAACAGTCTTTTCTCCCTCTTCCCTGGTAAGGCAGAAGTGCGGGGCCTGTCACCAATTGAATAAGGAAGGACGGATGGAGGTAATCGAGGAGACCAGGAAGACCCCGGAAGAGTGGAAGGTGGTAGTAGACCGGATGAACCGCCTGAACGATGTTCCCATTGATGATGCAGAATTCAAAACCATCATCAAGGAGCTCAGTAAATACCTATGTCTGAGTCCGGAGGAGATGGCGAAGGTAGCCTATATTACCAGTGATGAAAACAGCCAGTACCGGGAGAAACCCAAGGATGAACTGGAGCAGAGGATATTTACTGCCTGTGTCCGGTGTCACACTTTTGGTAAAATTGCCTCTCACCGCATGACCCGGAATCAATGG
>JAZDOO010000203.1:0-5414 GCA_043798555.1 Pseudomonadota bacterium
GCGATATATTGATACGGAGGGTGAGTTGAAAAAGAGGGTTGAGGAAATAGTAAATGACATATGAAGATGTGACCCCACCGCCCCAAAAGCGGAGAGTAAAAATAATTGACAAATTGTAACTCTATAGGTTACAATAAACCACGGTTATGATAAAAAACTTCATCCATAACGGACTGGAAGATTTCTTTTTTGAAGGGACAAAATGGGGAATTCAAGCCAAACATGCCCATAGAATAGCTGACATATTAGACCATCTGGATGCTGCAACCGATATTAAGGATATGAATTACCCCGGTTCAGAACTTCACCCACTACACCCCAAAAAGAAAGGCCGTTGGGCGGTCAAGGTGTCAGGAAATTGGAGAATTACCTTCAGGTTTATTGATGGGGCCGCTTATGAGGTAGATTATGAGGATTACCACTAACTATAGAAAGGGGGAGAATGCAGAAAGGAAGGTGCATAGTATGAGAGAAAGAAAGAGACCACCTGCCCATCCTGGGCGAATAATAAAAAACCACTATTTAAAGCCGCTTTCGATTTCCATAAGCGATTTAGCCAAGACTCTTGGGGTATCCCGGAAAACCGCATCCAAGATTGTAAATGAACGTGGCTCTATCACTTCAGACATGGCCTTGCGTTTATCACGGGCTTTTGATACTACACCAGAACTTTGGTTAAACCTCCAGATGAGCTGTGACTTATGGCATGCAGTTAATGAGTCTAAGGATTGGAGAAGCGTTCAGTCGGTAGTCCAGTCAGCCGTCAATCAATAAATAGAGCCAGCGGACGGGATTGAACCGTCGACCTACTGATTACGAATCAGTTGCTCTACCGCTGAGCTACGCTGGCGATGATAGTAATGTTTATAATCCCGAAGGTATGAATTTGTCAAGGAAAAGCCTTCCCCGCGACTATAATCAAAAAGAATTCTTCTGGTTAGCCCTTAGCCGGATTCCTGGCGTAGGTAATGTCATTTTTAAGCGGCTCATTGATACATTTCATACTCCTGAGAACGTCTTTCGCACCACCCCCGAGGAGCTCAAACAAATAGAAGGAATTCGGTCCAAAACCATTGAAGAAATCACGAATTTTAAAAAAGACGACTGGGTCGAGAGAGAATTGGACCAAATTACTAAATTAGGAGTGAAACTCTTAACCTTAACTGATGAGCAGTATCCCCGGATGTTGAAATCAATTTATGACCCTCCTCCCCTTCTCTACCTCACAGGGCAACTTCAGGAAAAAGATAACCTCGCCTTATCAGTTGTTGGTTCCCGAAACGCCTCTGCGTACGGAAGGGGTATAACGAGGCGGCTTACCCAAGCGCTCACCAACCGGGGGTTCACCATCGTAAGCGGATTAGCCCGGGGAATTGATACTGCTGCCCATAAGGGTGCCCTGGAATCCGGTGGAAGAACGATTGCAGTCCTCGGTTCAGGAATTGATGTCATGTATCCCTGGGAAAATAAGAAGCTGGCAGAAGACATTGCCAACAATGGCGCCATTCTCTCTGAATTTCCTTTGGGGACGCAACCCGAGGCAATCAATTTTCCCGCTCGAAACCGAGTAATCAGCGGCCTTTCTCTGGGAACAGTAATCGTGGAGGCTTCCTATAAGAGCGGTTCTCTTATTACCGCCCGATGCGCCTTAGAACAGGGCCGGGAAGTCTTTGCAGTCCCTGGAAATATTGATTCTCCGTGGAGCAAAGGAACCAACCGCCTGATCAAGGAAGGCGCAAAACCGGTTTCCGACTTTGAGGATATTCTTGAAGAGATTCTTCCTCAACTACAAACAACGATTAAACCTGAGGAGAATAGCAAGGCATCAAAAATGCGCGAATTATCGCCGGAGAGCAAAAAAATCCTTGATTTAATGGAAGGAAATTTCGTACATATAGACACCCTGATCCAGAAAAGCGGTTTACCCACTAATACGGTTTCGAGCTTGCTTCTGGAATTAGAACTGGAGGGATTGGTAGAGCAGTCTCCTGGAAAAATGTTTAAAACCATAGTGTAAGTTTTTAGAATAATGGCCACGTCACTCATCATTGTTGAATCACCTACCAAGGTTAAAACCATAAAAAAATTTCTGGGAAAAGAATTTGAGGTAAAGGCCTGCATGGGCCATGTTCGCGGCCTTCCCAGTAAAACCGGTTCGGTGGATGTAGTAAATGATTTCGAACCCCACTATGAGATCCTTCCTCAAAGCAGTAAGCACCTAAATCAAATAAAAAAGGCTATCCCCTCCTTTGAAACGATTTACTTAGCCACTGACCTTGATCGCGAAGGTGAGGCTATTGCCTGGCATCTGGCGGAGGCCCTGGGACTTAACCGTAATGGGAAGAAGAAAAAACTGGAGATTAAGAGGATTACCTTTAATGAGATCACTAAACCGGCCCTCGATGAGGCCCTGAAACATCCCCGGAAAATCTCCACTTCATTGGTTGATGCCCAACAGGCCCGGGTGGTCCTGGACTATCTTTTTGGGTTTAATTTAAGCCCTTTCCTCTGGCGGAAGGTGCGTTCAGGGTTATCTGCCGGACGGGTTCAATCTCCAGCCCTGCGCATGATCTGTGAAAGGGAAATGGAAATCAGGTCTTTTAAGGAAGAAGAATCCTGGAGCATTACTGCAGAATTATCTTCTTCCGAGTCTCCAGCACCTGAAACCACCTTTAAGGCCCATTTAATTGAAATCGCTGGTAAGAAGTTCGAAAAACTGGATATTAGAAGTGAAACTGAGGCACAGACAATCATAATAAGCCTCAACAATGCTTCTTACCGGGTAAAAAGCATCGAAAAAAAGGAGCGAAAGGAAAATCCTCCCCCTCCCCTGATCACCAGCACCTTGCAGCAAGAGGCGAGTACCAAATTAGGGTTTCCAGCCAAAAAAACCATGTCCCTTGCCCAGAAGCTTTACGAAGGGGTAGATATTGCCGGGGAAAGCGAAGGCCTGATTACCTATATGCGTACCGACAGTTTCCATATTGCTGCGGAAGCCCTGGAAAATATCCGAAGGTGCATCAACGATACGTTTGGAGCAGAGTATGTCAATAAAACGGTTCGCCGATTCATACAGAAATCCAGGACTGCTCAAGAGGCCCATGAGGCTATTCGACCTACCGATATCTTTAGAACTCCTGAAAGCATTAAATCTTATTTAGCACCGGATCAGTTTAACCTCTATGACCTCATCTGGAGAAGAGCGCTCTGTAGTCAAATGTCTCAATCAGTTGAAGACCGGATCTCGGTGGATATCCAGGGAGGAGACGCCCATATCTTTCGGGCAACCGGGTCAACGATAACATTTTTAGGGTTCAGAAAAGCTCTCTTTTCAGAGAAAAAAATACCGATAGATAAAGAGGCTACCATTTTACCGCCCCTGGTTAAAAACCAAGAACTGAAGTTGGTCAGCCTTATCCCTCAACAGCACTTTACCAAGCCCCCGCCTCGTTACACCGAGGCATCGCTGGTAAAAACCCTTGAAGAACATGGAATAGGGAGGCCATCTACCTATGCTACGATTATTAGTGTGCTCCAGGAGCGCGATTATGTGAAGTTGGTAGAGAGAAAGTTTATTCCCCAGGAGATCGGCATGGTGGTTCACAAACTCCTGAAAGATCATTTCCTCCAATATGTAGACTACCAGTTTACTGCCAGAGTAGAGGAAGAGCTGGATGCTATTGCCCGAGGAGAAAATGGATGGAAACCGGTGGTACGGAACTTTTGGGAACCCTTTATCCACCTCATCAAGGTGAAAAGCAGTGAGGTTAAAAAATCAGATATTGTAAGTGAACCCTCGGATGAGCAATGTCCTGAGTGTGGGAAACCTCTGGTGATCAGGTTGGGACCCTACGGCCGGTTCTTAGGCTGCACCGCTTATCCCCAATGTCGCTTTATGAAACCCCTGAGTGACGATCAGGGGGCGGTTGATAGTAATGAAAAAGAAACCGAAGAAACCTGCGAGAAGTGCGGTCGGCCAATGGTGATGCGAAGGGGTCGCTTTGGAATTTTTCTCGGATGCTCAGGCTATCCAGAGTGCAATAACACCAAGAAAATCAACCAGGGCACAAAAGCAGAAGAGCAGTCTGTTGACCAAAAGTGCGAAAAATGTGGGGCCACTCTGGTAATAAGAAAAAGTCGCTATCGAAAGCTATTTCTTGCTTGCCCCAATTATCCAAAGTGTACCTATGCAACCTCATTGAAAAAAAATGCGGATTCCTAAACAAGATGTCATTCCTAATTGATACGGAATCCATAAATCTCAATGCAAAAATCTCAATGAACAATGATCATTTTCCATTGAGATTTTAAGATAAAACACATGAAACGGAACATTGTATTGTATGTTTTTATAGGGCTGTTTACTGCCGGGTGTGTCATGCTCGGACAGCGGGCCCCAAAAAAAGACCCGAAACAGGAAGTTTTTGAAGAATTGATGACTGCCTTTGAAAACCGGGCGTATGAAAGCAGCATCACTGCCGCTCAGCAGTTTCTTTCGCAGTACCCGAAAAAATCAGGCCGCAAAGACGTTGTGCTTGTCCGGTTGGGAGAATCCTTTGAAGGGTTGTTAAAACAAAATTATCAGGACCTGGTTGACGAAGGGGTGGATGAAGGGAAAGCCCGAACCACCTTTTTGGCAAAATACGGACATTATAATTGCTGGGAGACTCAAAACGGAGCACTGGTCTATAATAAAGCAATTTTCCGTCAACTGTTTGAAGAAAACCCCAAGAGTAATTATGCTGATGAGGCCTATTACAACTTATTTCAGTGGTCGAGGAACCTCGACGAAGATCCACCGCGGATTGAACCAGAAATTACCCATCTGAAGGAGGTTTTAAGAAAGTTCCCTACCACCAGCCTAAGTCCCAAAATCTTGTTCCAGATAGGATACCGTTTCCATCTTCTTTATGAAATTTACAGTTTTTCTAAGGATCCAAAAAAAAGGAGCGATGCAAAGGCTCAGGAGAGTTTTCATCAGGCTGAGAATTCCTACAACCTCTGTTTAAACGTTCCCCACGGTTCAGAATATTCCAAAAAGGCATTCCGCAATTTAGAAATGCTGAGGCAGGGCGTGAGGGTTTTTATAAAACAGCAGCCATAAAATCTAACCCGAAGGGGAGACGAATGAATAGAGTTCGTGCTCATGTTGTAGTGGAGGGAAGGGTTCAGGGAGTTTTCTTCCGGGCCTACACTCAAGATGAAGCTCGGAGACATAAGATAACCGGATGGGTAAAAAACCGGTATGATGGGAAGGTAGAAGCAGTCTTTGAAGGTGAAGAGAATAATGTCAAAGCCCTTATTGATTGGACCCATACTGGCCCACCCTATGCCCGGGTGGAAAATGTTGAGGTGAAGTGGGAGCCTTATACTGGAGAGTTTTCCGGCTTCTCTGTTGTCCATTGAACCAATAC
>JAZDOO010000210.1:0-2739 GCA_043798555.1 Pseudomonadota bacterium
TGATTACCATCGGTAATAGTATATCCCTGGTCGACAGCCACATGAAAGGAGGCGCTGTTCCGCAAGCCGGGATCTGACCCAGGAACCCTGAAATGATGGAGGATATCCCCGAAATCCTGCAGGAACTGCGGTGAATTTGATTCTATGCAGATGGGAAAATCAAGTATTTTGAAATATGCTTCCATTTAAGCATGAATAGTAAATGGTAAATCGTGAATGGTGAGTAATTGCTTTAACACTCAAAACTCAAAATTCATAATTGTTGCTCTTGAAGTAGCTCAAGCTCCTGGAATTGCAATAGGGTCTTTTGGACATCCTTTTCTATATGATCCTTGCCTGCCTCGAATTTGTCAAACAGGCAATGCACAATATCTTCAAATGAATGATTACCATCACAGCAGTCCCATATTTCAGAGGCTACTATATTTAGAGCATGCAGGGCATTGGTCCGCGTATTAAAGAGTATAGTCTCTCCATCAACCACCCTGGTGGAAATCAATTCGTTTTTGACGGGTTTATAAACATCATTTGTTGCCATGATAGACTCCTCCTTAAGACCGGATTTTTTCCATCGGCCCGTGTAAGGATCATAAGTACATCCATGCACTTTGGCCAAAAGGTTTTTAGTATTAGAATAGGGAAGGGCCCGGCAGTCAAAACAGGCATAACGATACTCACAATCCTGGCAGACCTCTACTTTATCTAAGGTTATCTTCCAAAGATCTTTAAGTTTACTACTACTTAGAATGTCTTCAAGGCTGGATTCAAGGACGTTCCCTACTCAGATCCCTGGCAAACACGCAAGGAATTACATCACCGGATGGGGTAAGGGCCATCTTCCCATTCCAGCACGTCCCCGGGATCGTAAGGCTTTTTTCACCTGAAAATACCTTTTTTGACAGGCGAGACGCCTGTCCTACTGGTGAATAATTGCCCTCTAAAAGTAGGTCAGGCGTCTCGCCTGACTTATTTTCATCCTCCTTTGTGAGCCAATGGCTCATGAATGTTTCATTTTGCTTAATACAGTGGCGATCCGGTTCTTGAGAGAAATCTCTTTCGTCTGGAATTAATTCCGGATGGCATCCCCGGCCGGAAGGTCTTACGGTATCCACCTCAATTGATTTTGAATCCACACCCAGACTAATCAAGCAGGCCCTGGCCTTTTCTGTATCGTTCTGATTATATCTTAGCTTAATTATGCCCACCCTTAGGGGAATCTTGAGCTTGACCATCTTTGGAATGTTTCCCGCAGTCTGTTCAAAGCTTCCCTTACGCCGGGTTATCCGGTCGTGTGTTTTACTTTGATGTGAATAGAAGGAGGTGGCTATCTTAATCCCGTTTTGGGCTACGAAATCGATGAGCCCATTTGGCAAGTTAAAGGCATTGGTATAGAGCTCAATGAATTCATATCCAGATTCTTTAACATATTTTAGCAATTCCATCAGATCTGGATGGAGGGTAGCCTCTCCACCGGTAAATTGAATGCTTTTGAAGCCCAGACGGGAGGCCTGCTTGATGATTCTCTTATAATCATCTGTGGATAAACTACCATCTTTAATATTCTTACCGGCCTCGGCATAGCAGTGCAGGCACCTCAAATTACATCTTCGGGTCAGCTCCAGCCACAAAAAATCGGGCCTGTATGGCGCCTGTAAATCCCTGGCTTCAGGAAAGGGTGCGGGGGTTTGAGATAGGCTCAGGAATGGGTGCTCAAGGACCGCTTCTATGACCTTTTCTTTGACGCCATTATCTTCGCTATTCAGGCGCAGATAGATGTTGTCTATCGGGATCTGCTGCTGGCCCAAAGACAGGATCTGGGTAAGATGCTCGTTAAACGGATATATCTTATAATTTTCGGTATCATAAAGGGCCGATCTTCTGGCCCCTTTAACCCATACCCGGTCACCCTTAATGTTTATATATCTATTTTCCCCGGCCATTTGGTATTTCTTTGGTGGATACTAACATACAAGTTAGTTTGGATTTTCCGAAAACTTCCCCCTCCCCTTAATCCCCTCCCACCAGGGGAGGGGAAGTTTTAATTTCTACCATCTCGATTCCTATTTTTTTCTAAGTTTCTAAGGTTTCTTCTGCCTAACCCAGCTAAGCCGAAGAGACCGCTAGATAGAAGAAGTATGGTAGCCGGTTCCGGGACGGTTGCAGCGGATGTCGATGCCGCAGAATACCACTCTATATAATATGTCTTATCAAATTCGAGTTCAAAGGTCTTTGTAAGTGGCCCACTGTATATCTGGGAAAATGAGGTATTATCTCTCCTGACCCAATGATAGTCCTGAAGCCACCATTCATTTCCCTCAGAGTCCCATATATCACACAGCACCCAATAGCTTACATCGAACCAACCCAGCGCATCTGCATCGCCGGAAAGTGCAGCCGAAAAATCCATAGAGGCGGTAACATTCACTGTGCCGGTTCCCCCGGTTATCTTAAACTGATTATGTAGCCAACTGTCACCATATCCCCAGGTCTCTACCAACGTGTTCTCGGGCTTAGAGTCACTTTGGGCGTCTGCCGTAAAACTTGTAATAATAGATGCTTCAGTTGAAGCTGAGACAAATGGGATGGAAACAGAAGCTGAAACCATGCCTATCCGGTTGTTGCACAATCGCAAGCCGGGAAGGAATTTCGGCGAAGGCTGCCGATCGCCAGCCTTATTTGCCTAAGAACCATGGGGAATCTATAGACGTTCGATTCCATATATCGCCAGTTCT
Organism: Pseudomonadota bacterium; assembly: GCA_043798555.1. GTDB lineage: Bacteria > Desulfobacterota > WTBG01 > JAGOGO01 > JAGOGO01 > JAZDOO01. The sequence goes on from JAZDOO010000210.1 coordinate 2,733, forward strand.
GACGCGT
>JAZDOO010000231.1:0-7307 GCA_043798555.1 Pseudomonadota bacterium
ATGTGAGCCTCAGGGAGCTTTTTATGTATTAGCCAATGCGAAAAACTTTACTCAGGATTCGCGCACATTTGCCTTTGATATTCTCAGCAAGGCTCGGGTAGCGGTCACCCCGGGGATTGACTTTGGAGATAATGCTGAAGGGTACATTCGCTTTTCTTATGCAAATTCCTTAGACAATATTCGGGAAGGGATGGATCGCTTGGAAGACTATCTTAAAACCCTTTGACCTTTCTTTCACCTATGCCGGATATCCCCCCTTAGCTTAACGTTTTTTTTCAGAATGGGTGGGAAGTTTCAATGTACTACTTCAAACGATTCTTCCTGCAACTTTACTGAATTAGTTCCGATGGATACTTTAAATGTTCCCGGTTCAGTAACGGATTTCATCTCCTTATTATAAAAAGCCAAATCTTTTGCGGTAAGGCTAAACTCTACCGTTTTTACTTCACCGGGTTTTAAAGAAATTTTCTTAAACCCTTTTAATTCCCGGATTGGGCGGGTAACAGAACCAACCTCATCTTTCACATATAACTGAACAATTTCCTCACCATCACGGTCACCAACATTTTTTACTTCCACAGAAACCTGTAGCGGTTCGGTGAATGAGATTTTATGAGCACTCAGCGTGAGCTTTCCGTATTCAAACTTTGTATAACTCAGTCCATGGCCAAAGGGATAGAGAGGGGTCAGCGGGAGATCAATATATTTTGAGGAGTAGGGATCTCTCAATTGACCGGGCCTTCCGGTATTCTTATGGTTGTAGTACAGGGGAATTTGCCCTGCACTCCGGGGAAACGTAACCGGTAGTTTACCGCTTGGGTTATAATCTCCAAAAAGGACGTCTGCAATGGCGGCACCGGACTTGATACCCAAAAACCAGGCTTCAATTACTGCAGGAATATGTTCGGCGATCCAATTGATCGCAAGAGGCCGTCCGTTCATTAAAACAACTACTATGGGCTTTCCGGTTTTATAAATTACTTTTGCTAAATCATTTTGAACCCCAGGCAGATCAAGTGTGGAACGGCAATGCGCTTCACCGCTCATCAATGCCTCTTCTCCCAGAACTAAAATGACAGCATCAGCCTGCTTAGCAGTTTCAATTGCTTGTGAAAAACCGTCTTTTGATTTATCGGTTATTTCACAACCTTGGGCATAGAGTATGGTTACATCGCCGGAGAGCTTATGTCGTATCCCTTCTACAACGGTAACCACATCGTTTGGATTTCCAAACAGGTGCCAATGGAGAGGTTCTTTTTTGTTGTGAGCGAGCGGGCCGATGACGGCGATGTTTTTAACCTCCCTGCCCAGGGGCAACACATTGTTTTCGTTTTTCAGCAATACGATTGATCTGCGGGCAATTTCAAGCGCTGCATCCTGCAGTTGCGCGTTCATTACAGTATTCTTTTCTACAGCGTTATTGCAGAACCTGTATGGGTCATCAAACAGCCCCAGCTTACATTTTGCCCTAAGGACTCTCCTTACCGAGTCATTCAGCATTTTTTCAGAAATTTTCCCCTCCCGGATAAGTTCTGGTATATAGGTTACATACGACCGTGATTCCATATCCATATCCACACCGGCATTCAGAGCAACCATCGCCGCCTCCTTCTGAGTCCGGGCAATTCCATGGGTAACGAGTTCGGCGATTGCATTCCAATCGCTCACAACAACTCCCTTAAACTTCAATTCATTTCTGAGGATATTGTTGAGCAACTGTTTATTAGCGCACGAAGGAATTCCGGATATTTCATTAAATGAACCCATAACGGCTTCAACACCAGCATCTACCGCAGCCTTGAACGGCGGAAGATAAATTTCCCGTAACGTTCTTTCCGAAAGGTCAACCGTGTCATAGTCCCGCCCGCCTTCAGCAGCACCATAAGCGACAAAATGTTTCGCGCAGGAAAGAATCTGCTGGGGAGAGGATAAATCCCCCTGAAATCCTCTAACCCACGCAGCAGCCATAACCGAGCCCAGGTAGGGATCTTCGCCATAACCTTCAGCAATTCTGCCCCACCTTGGATCGCGGGAAATGTCAAGCATGGGGGCAAAGGTCCAGTTAATTCCAACGGCTGAAGCTTCCATTGCCTGAAACCGGGCTGATGCTTCTATCAGGCTCGGGTCCCAACTGCTTACTTCAGCGAGAGCAACCGGGAAGAGCGTTTTAAACCCGTGTACTATATCAAAGCCAAAGAGGAGAGGTATTTTCAGCCGGCTTTCTTCTACCGCGGTTTTTTGTAACTCTTTGATAAAGTCAGCTCCGGCGGCATTAAAGATGGCACCGAGCTTGCCTTCTCTGATTAGTTTTTTATATTCATCCCGCAATTCGTCTTTCACTGTCGGGCCCCAGCCTGCGCCAAACGAAATCAGATTTAGCTGACCAGCTTTTTCCTCAACCGTCATTGAGGCAATAAGTGCATCAATTTTGCCTTCATACGAAGCCCGGGGTGAAAGGGAGCGCTGCCTTTCCTGAGGCAAGGCATTCCGGCTGCTAAAGGGAGTAAAGACAACAAGGAGAAACAGGATACAGTTCGCGAGGAGTAACAGACGATTGGTGCTCCTATATTTCATTAAATGCTCTTTCTTGGTATACATAAAACCTATCGTGAGGGGAACGGAACGTACTGATAGACAATTTCTTATCTATTTGCAATACGATGGCATGTGTCCCTTGATCCCGTAGTATGCGATATATAAATAGCACACTGCCGGGATGATGAATGCATGGTGAATCCCGATACTATCGGCAAGGAATCCCTGAATCACGGGAATTATCGCTCCACCCACGATTGCCATACATAGAATGCCTGACCCTTGACCCGTATGTTTCCCCAAGCCTTTAATGGCAAGGCTGAAGATTGTCGGAAACATTATGGAGTTAAATAAGCCAACTAAAAGGATTGACCACATTGCTACCGATCCGAATGTGAGCATTGATATGACCACTAATAGAGCAGCGCAAAAGGCATTGAATGCTAAAACAGATCCTGGTTTTATTTTTCTTTGCACTGCGGAACCAATAAATCTGCCGATCATGGCGCCACCCCAATAGAAAGATACCAATTTACCGGCTTTCGCCTCCGGTAATCCGGCAATATATGGCTGACCAATGTAGTTCACTAAAAAGCTTCCGATAGAAACTTCAGCACCCACGTATATAAAAATTCCCACTGCGCCAAGCACTAAGTGTCTATAGTCCCAGGCGCTGCGGCAAAGATCGCCATACTCCTGCCCGGTTTCGTCTCCCGCTGACACCGAACCTGCTTCGGGGTCTGGTAACCGTATCAGTGCAAACATACCGGCAATAAGTAACAGTATCGTTGCTAATCCCAGGTATGGCATTTGCACCGCATGGGCTTCAGTAATCTGGTACGCCAACAGCTCGGCAGGAGGCATTTTTTTGATTTCATCAACTGTTTTTATTGCTACCGAAAGAATGAGCAACGAACCAAAATAGGGAGCAACCGTTGTTCCCAATGAATTGAAAGCCTGGGTAAGGTTTAACCTGCTTGAGGCGGTTTCGGGTTTGCCCAGAATGGTTACATAGGGGTTAGCGGCTACCTGAAGCATGGTTATTCCTGAAGCTAAAATAAACAGCGCCAACAAAAATAGGGTGTACGATCGAAGGCCGGCAGCAGGATAAAAGAGGACGCAGCCAAGCCCGGCCGTCATTAAACCCGTAATAATCCCTTTTTTATAACCGATTTTTTCAACCACCATTCCCGAAGGAAGTGACACAATAAAGTAGGCCGCAAAGAAGCTGAACTGAATCAGCATAGCCTTTGCATAATTTAAAGCGAAGACCGCTTTCAGGTGAGGAATAAGAATATCGTTGAGACAGGTAATGAGCCCCCACATAAAAAAAAGTGAGGTGAGAATGGTTAGTTCAAAAGTATGCGTTGTTTTGGCATCAGCTGCATGCGAAGAAGTTCTTGGGGGTGAATGTGTCACAATGACCTCCTCTTAGAATCTGCTGGTTGGAAAAACTACATAGGAAAGTATAGAAAAAAGCCCCCGGGGTGTCAATACCAATGTCACCCCAAGGTATGGAATGTACCTATTAAAAGTGCAGCAGATGTTTAAAAAACTGAGGTTAAGAAAAGAGACGATTACTGAGCTAAAAAATAAACCGGGGGATCGGGACGTTGGCACTTTTTTCTTGTGATCAGCATGCATTTCAATTATTTTTATAAAGCCGAGCACTTACCGTCAAGGAGGATTCATGGATTTTTGCATCAGACAATACCTTTTATCTATTTTCGCGGCCATTGTTCTATTCATATTTATAGCCTGCGCCCGGCCCGCACCCATTGTTGTTCCTCCACCTGCCCCGCCGAAACTAACTCAGGAGGAAATTATTAAGGCATTGAAAGAAAATGCTCTCAGATTTACCAGTTTAAAATCGTATGTTAAGACAAAAATCGAGTACCCGGAGAAAGAGAAACTGAAAAAGCAATCCTTTGACGGTGCTCTATTATACAAAAAGGGGAATGAAATCTTACGATTTCAGGCTTTTGGAGCTTTGGGGAGAACGATCTTTGATTTGTTATGCAAACAGAGTGAAATAACGCTTTATATCCCCTCTTCCGCGGTTGTTTATGAGGGAGTCCCCAATCAAATTGAGAATGTTGACGAGAGGCATTTTTTCTTAATGCTGAGTAAAATAATTCCTGGGATGGAGGAAAGGTATGACGCAGAACAGTACACGTTTAATGAGGATGATGATACTCTTTGGGTAGATAATGGCAGGCAGAAGTATTCACTTAGGGTGAACCGGCAAACGCTTCTGGTGGATAAAAAAACGATCATTCAGGATGGACAGGTTACCGTCGAGATATTCTATGGAGACTATGAACATTTTAACGAAACCCTTTTCCCTACGCATATGAGAATGGTTTCCCCTTCGCAGAGGATTACCATTGAATTCGATTTTGATTCCCCCGTTTTAAATGAGAATTTGCCTGACCGCCTTTTTTCTCTTTCGCTTTCTCCGGATACAACCTGGTTACCCCTCTCAAATCTTCGCCTGGACCTCTTTCTTTAGTCAATACTATTACTCGTGAAAAACTTCAGCCCGATAGAGATATATTTCCGTACCCTCATCCTTCCAACACCCTATTGGCATCCCTCCTTTTTGACAAAGGGAGTTCAGAAAATCCTCTTTGTCAGGGAAATGCTCCCACACTTGGGGGAGGTAGGTGGCCTGATGCCACCCTTGCTTTAAAATTACGCCATCCCGACCGGGAACAAGATGGTCTAAAAATTCCGCAGGGTTCTGCAATACTACCTTTTCCGGAACGGTAAGTACACTAATCTCAATGCTGATTGAACCCAGCTCCTCCATACTCATTAGAGCAGGAAATCGGGTATCCCGAACTGCCGCATTGATGGCATTTTCAATCACACAGTCACACAAAGGTTTTATGGGCTCAATGTATCCGATACAGCCCCTGAGCTCCCCATGCTCCATCAAGGTAACAAAGCAGCCTCTCTTTTCTTGAAGGTTAGGATAAAGGTTTCCGGGGACCCCAGTAGGTGCTCCGCCTTTAAGATATTGTTCTAAGGTTTTCCGGGCAAGGGTGAGGAGATACTGTTTTTCATCAGAGGTCAGACTCTGTTTTTGCAATGATTTGTCCCGTTGCTCAGTTTTGGCCACATTCTCAGCAGTTACGGAAAAGGAAAAACAAAGCACCGCTAATCCCGCTACAACCACCCCAACCTTACGTAGCCTTTTATCCATAATCGTGACCTTACTGCACGGTTGATGCTTCTAAATAAGGTTGTGGTAACTGAGTCAGTCTCCCCTCTCCATTCAGGCAGGCCAATGTTACTTTAGCACGTACCAACATCGAAGTTTCCCCTTTTCTCCGCACTGCATGGTGAAACACAAGGCTCACTCTCCGTACTTTCGCGATTTCCGAATGAATGGTAAGAATGTCTCCATATCGGGCAGGAGCGTCATAGATAACCTCAGCCCTCACTACTGCAAAGGAAATTCCTTGCAGCATATAGTCTCGGATAGAAATTCCCCGCTCCGCAAAATATTCCGTCCTCGCCCGTTCAAAGTAGCGAAGAAAATTGGCATGGTACACCACCCCCCCGCAGTCAGTATCCTCATAATACATCTTAACTTCCAAAGCGCTCATTATTCCCCTTTCCTAACGCATGCCTCCGGGACTTCCGGTTGAACCACCACCCGCACCTCCGTTTCCCACTACTACAGCCAAATCACCCATTGCCTGGCAGGCGCTGGAGGTATTATCAGTAACAAAAACCCTTATGACATAGTCGTCCTCAGCGGTTGGAGTCCAGGTAACAGTATTATTGGTAGAGTAACCTCGAATTTCTTCCCACGTCTCCCCAAAGCCGGGAGTGCAGTATCCTGGACCAACAAAATATCTATAGTAAAGGGTAGAAGATTGCCCGAAGGCAATGGTGGTGAACGTAAGGGGAGTATTCACCGGAAGAGGCAATGACGAGGCGTTAGAAGTAATTGACTTAATCGTTACCCTTAACGATCCTTCTTCACTAAAGGTAGGCAGATACCTTGGATTCAGCTCAATCACCGATCGCCCAAACCAGCTTCCCACCCAGAGATAAAGTCCATCCCAGGTCACACCGTAAGTTCCGCTGTCCGGAGATTGAATTCCATTTTCCGCTATTGTTCTACTTTCCGGATCCAGTTTCCAAATCTGATCGGAATTATACGAGCTGATCCAGAGATTGTCTCCGTCATGGGCCAGCCCAAGGGGCACGGCCTGGTTTTCTCCGAGGGGGATGGTTAGGGAAGTTGTGGCGGTCTCGGTTAAGGATGGTGCGGTTACCAAAGACATCTTGTAGACCGCAGGATCGGAGAATTCATAGAGAAAGGTTTCCGGATTCATCGCCATCGTGAACCCGGCAACCCAAAGGTTCTGCCCATCCCATGCCAGTCCGGTGTAAAAATCATCTTGATTGCTCGTGGGTGTTGATACCGAGCCGACCACTGCTTTCGTTGTTGGGTCAATCTTGTAAATCTTATGGTCAGCTTGATCAAGGTTCCAGAGATAGGTCCCGTCATACGCCAGTCCCTGAGGGTTCGGGCCAGGGCTGAAGAAATAGTCGAGGCATTCTCCGGTCTCAATATTCATTTTAAATATAACTGAAAAAGCATGGTTCCCTTCACATACCCACATATTGTTCCCATCCCATGCCAGCCCTTTGGTATCATCATCAGGAGCTTGAAAGTTACCTACGCAGTACCCTGGATTATCCTCACAAAATGCGAGTGGATCACCTTGAGGTGTTGGTCCGGTTCCTCCTCC
>JAZDOO010000236.1:0-6610 GCA_043798555.1 Pseudomonadota bacterium
TGAGGTATATACTATGGATTTTAACTTTTAGTATTTAAAAAGTGGAGGCGGTTAAGGGCGTTAATATACGCTTTGGCACTGGCCACAATGATGTCAGTATGTGCCCCCTGTCCGGTAACAATGTTCTCGTTTTCTTTCAAACGGACCGTCACCTCCCCTTGCGCATCAGTCCCCCCGGTAATAGCATTAACTGAATATTTAAGGAGCTTGCTTTTTGTGCCCGTAATTTTGGCGATGGTCTTGAATGCCGCATCTACCGGTCCATCCCCAAATCCCGCCTGCTTAATGATTGCTCCCTCAACCTCCAATTCCACGGTAGCTGTAGGTATCGCCACCGTGCCACTGGTAACATTCATATGAAGGAGTTTATATTTTTCCGGAACCTTCAGGATTATCTCAGCCACAATCGCTTCTATGTCTTCATCAAAAATCTCTTTCTTTTTGTCCGCTAAGTCTTTAAATCGTTTGAACACGGTACTAAGCTCTTGCTCGCTCAGTTCGTACCCCAATTTTTTCAGCCGATCCCGGAGCGCATGACGACCGGAGTGCTTTCCCAGCACTAAGGTACTCTGCGGTATGCCAATGGATTCAGGAGTCATAATCTCATAGGTAATCTTTTCCTTCAAAAGTCCGTCCTGATGGATACCTGACTCATGAGAAAATGCATTGGCTCCTACAATTGCTTTGTTGGGTTGGACACCCACTCCGGTAATGTGGCTGATTAAGCGGCTGGCAGAATAAATTTGTTCAGTTAGTATCTGGGTAGTGAGATTGAAAAAATCCTTTCGCGTACGGATACTCATCACCACCTCCTCCAGGGAGGCATTCCCCGCCCGTTCCCCAATCCCATTTATGGTACATTCCACTTGACGAGCCCCTTTGAGAACCGCCGCTAATGAATTAGCCACTGCTAACCCCAGATCATCGTGGCAATGGACGCTAAGAATCGCCTTATCAATCTCCGGGACATGCTCACGAATATACTGAATTAAGCCTCCAAACTCCTGGGGTATAGCGTAACCCACCGTATCCGGGATATTGATCGTTGTAGCTCCGGCTTTGATAGCTGCTCGTACCACCTGACAAAGATAATCACGATCGGTTCGGGTAGCATCCATGGCAGAAAATTCCACATTCGGGGTATGGGATTTCGCCCTTTTTACCGCATTGACTGCTTTTTTCAGAACTGCCTGCCGGGATAAGCAGAGCTGATATTTTAAATGGAGATCCGAGGTGGAAATAAAAGTATGAATGATCGGTTCTTGAGCATGCTTAATCGCCTCCCACGCCCGATCAATATCCTTCTCCTCAGCCCGGGCAAGAGCAGCGACTTTGCAACTCTTAATAGTTTTAGCGATTGTTCTTACTGCTTCGAAGTCACCTTCAGAAGCCACAGGGAATCCAGCCTCGATACTATCTACGTTAAGTTTTTCCAACTGCCTGGCGACTTGGAGCTTCTCCTGAATATTCATGCTAAAACCAGGTGATTGTTCTCCATCCCTAAGTGTGGTATCAAAAATTAAGATCTTCTCCATTTCAATCTTCAACTCCCTGTGTAACCATTACGCTTTTACGTCTTCTTCTTTTACCAGGGTTCTATTCCGTAGTGTTCCCAATCTTTCCTTGAGGGCAATGGTCGGCCCTGAACATGCATAGAGAGAAAAAAAGACAAAAAGAGTAATTTGGGGTTCAGCAGCAATAATGATAAGAATACCTAACATAATCACCAGGAGCTGGAAGGATGTTTTTTCCGATAACTCCAGTTGCTTGAAGCTCGGATAGCGAACCTTACTTACCATCATGAAGGAGATAAAAAAAGTCATCATCAAGATAGGAATATGTTTATTGATCTCGATCCACCCCAAATATGCTGAAAGAATTATGGTGGTAGCTAATAACCCGCCGGCGGCAGGGGTGGGCATTCCTTGAAAATATCGTGTCTCTACAGTGCCCGATTGCACATTGAAGCGAGCCAGTCGAAGCGCTGCACAGGCAACATAAAGAAAAGAAGCCAACCACCCGGTCCGTCCAAAAGGGATTAATGCCCACGTATATACCATAACTCCCGGAGCGATTCCAAAAGCTATAACATCCGAGAGAGAATCATATTCCACTCCAAACCGACTTATGGTACGGCTAAGCCGGGCGATTTTTCCATCCAGCCAATCAAAGATAGCAGAACATAAGATCGCCCATGCTGCTTTGGTGAAATCACCGTTAAAGGAAGCAACAATAGAATAAAAACCACAAAAGAGACTCGCAGTAGTAAACAAATTGGGCAGGATATAGATCCCCCGCCGAGCATTTTTCGGACGGTTCCGTTTTTTTTGGGTCAAGAAATTTTTTTTCACCACTCTACCCTTTCACCTTTTTTGTTTAATCCAAGGCATCATGGCCCGCAGTTCCTTTCCTACCTTCTCAATGAGGTGCTCCTCGTCCTTTTTTTTGAGCGCATTAAACCGAGGCCGGTGAGCTAAATTTTCCACTATCCATTCATTAGCAAACTGACCGGTCTGAATTTCTTCAAGCATTTTTTTCATTTCCTTGCGCGTCTCCTCAGTGATGATCCGGCGACCTCGGGTAAGATCTCCATATTCAGCAGTATCACTCACTGAATAATGCATATAACTGATTCCACCTTCATAAAACAAATCAACAATCAGCTTGAGTTCATGAAGACACTCAAAGTAAGCAATCTCCGGTTGGTACCCGGCCTCTACCAGGGTATCAAACCCTGCTCGCACCAGTTCAGAAACTCCACCGCAGAGCACCGCCTGTTCACCAAAAAGATCAGTTTCGGTCTCCTCTTTGAAGGTAGTCTCAATGACCCCTGCCCGGGTTGCGCCGATTCCCTTGGCATACGCTAATGCTGTCTGCTTGGCCTGACCGCTAAAGTCCTGAAATACCGCCACCAGGGCCGGAACTCCTGCCCCTCGCTCGTATTCTCGTCTTACCAGGTGACCGGGACCCTTGGGAGCCACCATGATAACATCTATATGTTGGGGAGGTACTATTTGCCCAAAATGGATATTAAATCCATGAGAAAAAAGCAGGGTCTTCCCTTCGCTCATATAAGGAGCAATGGAAGTTCGGTATACCGCAGCCTGAACATCGTCAGGAATGAGCATTTGGATGATGTCCGCAGCCTTAGCCGCTGAAGCAGCATCAACAGGCCTGAATCCGTGTTCTAAGGCTAACTGATAATTAGGGGTTCCTTCCGGTTCTGCTACTATTATTTCTAAACCGCTATCACGTAAATTGAGCGTCTGGGCGTGCCCCTGACTTCCGTACCCGATAATTGCGATCTTCTTTCCTTTAAGCATACTGGGATCGGCATCATGGTCATAATAAATTTTAGCCATTTTCTCCTCCTTTTTGATTCGACAGAGAGCCTCGGGTTTTTGATTTGCTTCCCCTGGTCATTGCCACTTTTCCTGTCCGGGCAATCTCGATGAGCCCCATGGGTTTACATAAGTCAATAATTGCATTGATTTTATTCTCATCCCCGGTTATTTCCACCACATACGAGTGCGGGCTTATATCTACCACTTTTCCACGAAAAATATTAATCGTACTTAAAAGTTCTGATCGGGTTTTTTCGTTTACATTAACTTTGATGAGCGCCATTTCCCGATCAACAAAATCTCCGTCAACAAAATCAATTACTTTGATGATGTTGATGAGTTTATTGAGCTGTTTGGTAATCTGTTCAATGATCTGATCATTCCCCCGGGTTACTATGGTCATCCGGGACACGGTTGGATCCAGGGTCTCTGCAACTGAGAGGCTTTCAATGTTAAACCCCCGTCCGCTAAACAGCCCGGACACCCGGGAAAGCACCCCGGGCTTATTTTCCACTAATACCGAAAGGGTATGGAGCATAAATAACCACCTCTTTTCCTGACCATAAATTTCACTAACCGGCACCCCTAAACCAGTAACATCTTATTGATCGGTGCCCCAGCCGGAACCATAGGATAAACACACTCTTCTGGCTCCACCACAAAGTCCATGATCACCAGAGCACAGGTAGAGAAAGCTTTTTTAATAACCGGGACAACCTCCTCTGGTTTGGTTGCTCTGAGGCCCAAAGCCCCATAGGCTTCAGCTAACTTAACAAAATCCGGGGTAGTGCTCATGAGGGTATGGGAATACCGTTTTTCGTAAAAAAGTTCCTGCCATTGACGGACCATCCCTAAGTATCCGTTATTGAGAATAGCCACTTTTATGGGGAGGTTATGCTGCACTGCCGTTGCCAGCTCCTGGATGTTCATCTGGATGCTTCCATCCCCGGCAACATCAATTACCAGGCGGTCAGGAAAAGCAACCTGCGCTCCTATGGCTGCCGGTAACCCATACCCCATGGTGCCCAGGCCACCTGAAGTAAGAAGCGTTCGGGGCTTGGTAAAGATATAATGTTGGGCAGTCCACATTTGGTTTTGCCCCACTTCCGTGGTAATAATAGCTTCTCCTTGGGTGGCTTCATAAATTTTCTCCACCACGTACTGGGGCTTTATTACCCCTTTTTGCACATAGGCTAAGGGATAGGTGCTCTTCCATTCCTCGATCTGCTGCCGCCACTCGTTACGTGCCTCTCTCCAGTTTTTTCCTTTCTCCTCCTTTTTAAGGACATCAATGAGTTGTTTCAGGATAACTTTAACATCACCCACAATGGGAATATCCACTTTCACATTTTTGCTGATTGACGTGGGATCAATATCAATATGGATGATTTTTGCCAGGGGAGCAAATTCATTAATTTTTCCTGTCACCCGGTCATCAAATCTGGCTCCCACCCCGATCAAAAGGTCACAATTGGTTACCGCCATGTTTGCCCGATACGTCCCATGCATCCCCAACATTCCCAAAGAAAGCATATCATCCTCAGGGAAACATCCTAACCCCATCAAACTGGTGGTAACTGGAATCATAAACTTTCGGGCAATAAAAGTAAGCTCTTCTGCCCCATTGGAACTTATAACCCCCCCTCCCCCAAAAAACACTGGTCTTTCAGCCTTAAGCATTTCCGCTGCTGCCCGTTTAATCTGACCAACGTGCCCCTGGATTGTGGGGTTATAGCCCCGCAGGTGCACATGCTCAGGATAGTGGTATTCACAAAAACTATTGATGACATCTTTGGGTAAATCAATGAGCACCGGGCCAGGGCGACCGGTTCTGGCGACATAGAAAGCCTCCCTAATGGTTTGAGCCAATCCCTCAACGTCCTTAACCAAGTAATTGTGCTTAGTGCACGGCCGGGTGATACCCACAATATCTGCTTCCTGAAAGGCGTCATTTCCAATAAGCATTGTGGGCACCTGTCCGGTCAAAATAACCACTGGAATTGAGTCCATAGAAGCAGTGGCTATGCCAGTAACCGTATTGGTTGCCCCTGGACCAGAGGTGACTAAACAAACACCTACCTTTCCCGAAGCTCGGGCATACCCATCAGCAGCATGGACAGCAGCCTGCTCGTGACGAACAAGGATATGCCTAAGCGGATAGTTGGGCAATTCATGATAAATATCTATGACTGCCCCTCCAGGATACCCAAAAATGACTTCTGTCCCTTCCCTCACCAAGGTTTCTAATAATATCTGGGCGCCTTTTAAAATGGATGGCTTCTTTTTCATGACTGAGCATTCTTTTTGCGATAACGACACAAAATAGCTTCTATCTGGTCTTTACCGCGAAGTTTTAATTTTTTCAATTTTTTTCTTTCGGTTTCTTCTTCAGTAGTGAGATAAGTTTTTCTCTCAAGCGCTTCCAATTTCCGCTCAAATTCTTTATGTTCCCCCACGTACTTCTTTAGTTCTGGGTCCTTATCAACCCATTGGGAGATTAAATCCTCATCATATTTTTCCATATCCCTTCTCCCGAATATGTATGAACTGTGTAACCAATAAGTCGTTACTACTCCATTGGTGATGCAGAAGGCTTGCATCGTATGGTATTTATAAAGGAGTCAAGCAATAACATTATAATATCATTAGATTCTTAATGTCAATTGAGCAACGCTTTCCCCTGCGTTTGCATTATTCTCCCCCCCATGGAGTTCTGCCTCTGAAGGGCGTATATAAATAGGGGTTAGTTTGGTTATAGCCACAGCATTCCCTCGTTTCATCTCTTCTAACCCAATAAAAGCTATTGTAGCGGCTCGGGGATAGTTTAAGTGAGGAGGAACAAAGCGAGCGTTAGCACCAAGAACTTTTTCAATCAGAGCTCGGTACATTTGACTCCCATCACCAAGAAAAGTAACACTTTCGTTAATGGTCTGAAGAAGCGTCGGTGGCGAAACCACTAAATCCGGAGTCAACTTCTGAAGGCCAGAAGCATGATTCCACCGGTAAAGCGCTGTATACACTTCTTTTTTCCGTGCATCTATCATGGGACAAATCAACGTTTCGGAACCAAGGGCATGTTGAGCCAGGGCATCCAGGGTGGGAATCCCCACAACCGGTTTTTTACCAGCCAGCGATAAACCTTTTATGGTGCTTATGCCAATTCTAAGACCGGTAAAAGACCCCGGACCAAGAGAAACCGAAAGCGCATCAATGCGCGAAAATGGAATCTCCACACGCTTTAATAGCAGGTCAATCGCCGGGAGGAG
>JAZDOO010000246.1:0-9804 GCA_043798555.1 Pseudomonadota bacterium
GGGGTCCAGGTCCACCTGCTCATCGTGGAATATTCCCGAATGACATTCCACGTCCCCCCTTTATTATACCAGTATTTATAGTAAAGAGGCCCGTTTCCTCCAGTAGCGGTGGTATTCAAGCTTATGGCTCTTCCCCTGGGTTGAGGATAACTCAGGTTCGTTGTCAGCCCGGTTATCTGGACGGGATTAGCACTGTTTCCCTGAGTTTCAATGCTCAACCCGGCCTGATGAAAAATGGGGTTGGTGGTATCGTCGGTGGCCCAGACAACAATCACGTAATGGTCATTCGTAGTTGGAGCCCAGATCAAAGTATTATCCGCCGACCAGTCTTTGAGCATTTGCCAGTGCCCGTAGTTCGAGGTTTGATACCCTGATGCGAGCCAGTACTGGTAATAAAGAGGATGAGTTGCCCCGGATGCTGAAAAACGTATGGTGATGTTTTGCCTTAAGCCGGGTGGGGAAGATAAGTTAGTGGTAATACTATACACATTCAAGGGCCTCGGTATCGGGGTTAGGGGCAAGTCTACGTTTTTAGTTTCCCCGGCCCTCACCTCAACCTCTGAACTCGTTTTCGGGACGTACCCCTCAGCGGAAGCCGTCAGGCTTTGCAGCCCTTCTGCTACCACCATCACATAGGCACCTCCTGGAACACTTAACGCTGCTCCACCCAGATCGCTTAAAATAACCGCACTGGAAACACCTTGACCAGTGCTTGCATCTTTTACTATCCCCACGATAGTACCTGTTCCCGCCCCTACCGGATAGGAAACGGCAAGATCGTATCCGGTTAACGTTCCATATACAGTGGCATCGTAATTTTTCACCATAAGATAGTAGACGCCGTCCACTTCACACGACCAGGAGAGCGTCTCTGCCTCTCCATAGCGATAAAAGTCCACGGGTTCACTGAGAACCGATTGGCCTTGTGCGTTAAAAAGATCGAGCACCGCATCGCATCTCTGTTCTGGATTTTTTACATCAACCTGATAAATCGTATCGGATAGACCGTAGAATTTCACCCAGTCCTGATCCCCGGCGTCATGAAACGTATGGTGTTGGGCTAATCCATTTACCACAATCACCTTTGCCTGGGAAAGCGTATCATCATCCTCATACGCATCTCCTCCCACTTGATCCATGACCGGACAGTACCCGTAAGAAAGCATTGCTTCAGTTGCCCAGGTTTTGTCCATAAGAAAGGTCGTAATAATTATTCCCGAAAGGAAAAATATTTTTATTCTGTTAATCATAATTTCCTCTGCCTATTGTTCGATAGTGCAGGTCATGCCAGCAATGGAGTCCGCGCTTCTGCGCTCAATGTAAAATAAACAATGATCATTTCTCATTTTTCATTGATAAGATCGTATTGTTGTTCCTTAGTCTCCAATAGTACAAGTCATTCCCGCAATGGAATCCGCGCTTCTGCGTTCAATGTAAAATAAACAATGATCATTTTGCATTTTTCATTGATAATTTTGCATTGCTAATCTTCATTGTTCGATCGTACAGGTCATTCCGGCGATCGGGGGCTGAGAAACAGAAGTATCATCCGTAACCCAAACCACGACGGTATATAATCCCTCCTCAGTGGGCGTCCAGGTCCAACTGCTCATAGTGGAATATTCCCGGATCACATTCCAGGTCCCCTCTTTATAATACCAGAATTTATAAAAAAGTGAACCATTTCCACCGGTGGCGGTGGCATGCAGGGTGATTGGTCTCCCGGTGTTTTGGGGATAATCCATGGTAGTGGAAAGTTCGGTTATTTGAATCGGATTGGAACTGTTTCTCTGGGTTTCAATACTTAACCCGGCCTGGTGAAAAATGCTGTGGTTTGTTCCTTCGGCAACATAAGCCACAATCACATAATGATCATTGGTACTTGGTGTCCACGTCAAGGTATTATCAGTGGACCAGTCTTTGAGCATCTGCCAGTTGCCATAGTGGGACGTCTGGTAGCCGCTTGCCTGCCAGTATTGATAATACAGGGTGCCACCAGCGTTCCCTTGAGCAGTAAAGGTTATTTTTACCGGGGTATTCACTGGAGGCGGACCAGTTACATCAGTGGTCAAACCACTTACATTGAGTGGTGCCTGCTGGGTTATGGTGGTTTGTTTGGGCAGGGAAATAATCCCATTAGTATCCATGGCATAAATCGCCAGGTTGTAGGTTCCAGGTTCTGTAAATGCAGTATACGTTCCTTCGTAACGATTACTTCCCACCGAATTCATCTCCAGTATCGGCAAATTCGTGACCGGAGTGTCAGGAGAAGCAGAAGCATAGCTGGGAGGGGTAATAACGGCCCAGACCCGCCCGATTCCGTCGGCATCAATCACATTGGCTGCATAAATCGTTGCGGAGGTTTCTCCGGTTAATGTTTGAACTGGAGAAACACTTCCGATAACCGGAATGTCTGCACCGGTACGGGTCTCATTGCCGATGGAGATAGTCCGGGCTGCGTCTTGATCATTCCGTTCATTACCAATCCCGTTTCCATTACCATCAAGTAAAGGATTTTGATTGTACGTTACACTGATCCCGCTTTTGGCATGAACATAGGAATCATAAAAGCTGTCTCCGCTAAACATGCGTCCCCAAAAAAGAAAGGAAAAGGAGATCGTTCCCTGAGAGGTGAATACGGCCTCTTCATTTGCCGAGGTACTGGTTACCAAAAACCGTTCCTTTCCAGTTGGGGGAAGAAGGCTGGGGAGGAAGCTCCCCGACCGACAGGCATCGTAGACGAGGATGACTTTTCCCGGAATGGTCCCCTGGGCGGTATCAAGCCAGGTATCAAGGTCTGAAGCCTGGAGGAGTTCGATTTCTCCCATCCGGAAGGTTCCCGCACCGCCGTGATCAACCATGTAAACGAAAAGGTCTTCTGCATCCTGTGCCCAGGTGGTCAAGGCGGATTGAAAGTTACTGTTGGTGGCGTTGCTGTCCACATCATCAAGGAGACCGTTACCATCTAAATCAAGATTGGTATCCGAAGTGAGATAATAGATGGTTCCCTTCGTAAATCCCTGGTAAGTAAGGGCCCGGTAGGCAAAGTTGGCGCACATCCGGGTAGCATCCCAGATGTTATTCCCGGCAAAAGGACCGCCGCCAGCTACAATGATTGCCTTATCCACCGTGTGACCTGGTGTTGGGACTGTGCCTTGGGAAAATACCTGGATGCGATTGTTACCGTGCTCACCTGCAAATACCCGCCCGTTGGAATCCAAAGCCAGGGATGAAAGCAAAAAAAACGTACCCGGGTCATTGCCTCTACTTCCCCATTTGCTAACAAACTGGCCGTCAGAAGTGAACTTCTGGATGCGATTGTTAAAAGTATCCGCCACATAGACATAACCGCTGCTGTCAACGGCTATGCCTGAAGGCTCAGCAAAGTTCCCGTCCCCACTCCCTTGAGTTCCCCATTTGGCCACAAATTGGCCGTTGGAGGTGAATTTCTGGATGCGGTGGTTAGAAGTATCCGCCACATAGACATAGCCCCGGTTATCAACCGCTATCCCATGAGGATAGGTAAATTCTCCATCTCCGCTTCCATAACTTCCCCATTTAGTAACGTAAAGCCCATCTAAAGTGAACTTTTGAATGCGGTCACTAAAGTCAGCGACATAGATAAAACCGCTGCTATCAATTGCTAGCCCATAGGGATTGGAAAACTCGCCGTCGCCTTCACCTGGGCTCCCCCACTTGGCCACAAACTGTCCCTCGGAAGTGAACTTCTGGATGCGAGCGTTCCATGAGTCAGCCACATAGACATAACCATTGCTATCCACTGCAATGCCTGAGGGGTCAATGAACTCTCCATTCTCACTCCCTGAGCTGGCAAATTTTGCCACAAACTGGCCGTCGGAGGTGAATTTTTGAATTCGGTTATTCTCGGTATCGGCCACATAAACGTAACCACTGCTATCCACTGCCAGGCCGTGAGGATAAATGAACTCACTATTTCGACCACCATATCTTCCCCATGTGGTAACAAATTGGCCCCCGGAAGTAAACTTTTGAATCCGGTCACTAAAGTCAGCGACATAGACATAACCAGTGCCATCGACTGCTAAGCCTGAAGGCTCACTAAACTCCCCATCCCCTTCACCTTGTCTTCCCCATTGAGCCACAAATTGGCCGTTGGCAGTAAACTTCTGAATGCGGTGATTATCTGTATCCGCCACGTAGACATAACCGCTTGCATCCACTGTTATTGCCGAAGGATGATTGAACTCGCTATTGGCACTTCCAGAACTTCCCCATTTGGTGACAAACTGGCCGTCAGAGGTAAACTTCTGAATGCGGTTGTTTCCTGTATCCGCTACATAGACATAACCGCTGGTGTCGAGTGCAAAACTTGAAGGCTCAACCAACTGCCCATCGCCACTCCCTTGAGTTCCCCATTTGGCCACAAACTGGCCGTTGGTGGTGAACTTTTGGATGCGGTTATTTCCGGTATCAACCACATAGACATAACCGCTGCTGTCGAGGGCTATGGCCGAGGGTCCCAAAAACTCCCCGTCCTCGTTGCCTTGAGTTCCCCATTTGGCCACAAACTGACCGTCAGAAGTAAACTTCTGGATGCGGTTATTTCCGGTGTCGGCCACATAAAAATTTCCATCACCATCTAAAGCAATGCCTAAGGGTTCCTGAAAATACCACGGCTGCTGCAGGGTGGGCCACATCCGCTCGAAGCGATATTCCTCCTGGGCAAAAAGAGGGAAGGGGAGTGTTAGGAATAAAAGCAGCCCCCATAAACTCAACCAGCCTCTACGATGACCTTTTTGAATGCCTTTCCGTTTCATGGCTTTTCCCTATTTATTACGTTAATAACTTTTCCATTTGTTCCACAAAACCTTTTGCTCCTTCAATAAAGTTCCTTACCTGTTCGGATTCGAATTTAATCATCGGTTGATAATCTCCTCGATGGCGGCTATCGAAAATGATGTCGTAAAAACGACCCCATTCATTCGCTCACGGCTGATGCCAAAGATTCCTGAGCCTTTTCCAGCCAGTATCTTATCAGACTTTCTTTGTGGCTTTGAGATCCGGTATTGTTCATGCGGTAACTACTCCATCACGGGAAATATTCTTGTGAATGGGAAGCACGGTGAAAACTCCATTTTCCCATTCTGAAACGGTAGTATCCATAATACTAATAACAACATCATAGGTAAGTTCTACATCAAAAAGTGTGTTTATTATATTTTCCCGTTCTCTCCAGGATAAAGGTTCAGGGGTCAATAAAAGAAGGTCTATATCGGATTCCGGATCGTCATCGCCACGGGCCTTTGAACCGAAAAGGATTACTTCGCTGACCAGGAATTTTTCTTTGAGCAACTTAGTAGCTTCTTTTATAGCGTTCTTTTCTCTCTCAGTAAGACGCAATTGATCTAACGTTTTCATTGGAACAACCCCTTCCATTACTATTATTCCCCAATCGTGCACGTCATCCCGGCAATGGAATCCGCACGTCTGAGCTCAATGTAAAATTAACAATGATCATTTCTCATTTTTCATTGATAAGATCGTATTGTTGTTCCTCAGTCTCCAATAGTACAAGTCATTCCCGCAATGGAATACTCGGTTTCAGACTGGTTGTCGCTTACCCAAACCACGACGGTATAAAATCCATCCTCATTGGGTGTCCAAGTGCAACTGCTTGATGTCGAATAGTCCCGGATCACATTCCGTGTGCCTCCGATTCCTTTACAGTACCAGTACTTGTAGTAAAGCTGACCGTTTCCTCCAGTGGCAGTAGTATCCAGGGTGATAGCGGTGCCGGTACTTTGAGGGTAACCCATGGTAGTGGTAAGTTCAGTTATCTGAATCGGGCTGGCGCTATTTCCCTGGGTCTCAATGCTTAACCCGGCCTGGTGAAAAATCTGGCTGTTCATTTCCTGTGCAACATACGCCACAATCACATAATGGTCGTCAGTGGTCGGGGACCAGGTTAGAAAATTTTCATTTGAATAGTCTTTGAGTATCTGCCAGTTCCCGTAGTTTTGGGTTTGATACCCTGATGCTAACAAGTACTGGTAATAAAGATTACCTGACGTACTTCCCTGGGCAGTGAAAGTGATTGTTACCGGAGTATTTACTGCAGGCGAACCAGTTAAGTCAGTGGCCAGAGCACTTACATTAAGGGGTACCTGCTGGCTTACCGTGGTTTGTTTGGGCAGGGAAATAATGCCATTTCTATCCATGGCAAAAATAGCCACATTATAAGTGCCCGGTTCGGTGAACGCAGTAGAGGTCCCTTGGTAGCGGTTACCTCCCACCAAATTCATTTCCAGAATCGGCAGATCAGTGACCGGAGTGTCCGGAGAGGAAGAAGAAAAACCGGGGGGAGTAATCACTGCCCAGACCCGGGCAATGCCGTCGGCATCGGTCACATTATCAGCATAGAGCAAAGCGGAACTGGCACCATTTATAGTCTGAGCCGGAGAAACCCCTCCAATAACCGGAGCCTCGCCAGGAATCACCGTTCCATTACCAATGTACGTAGTACGAGCGAGCACTTCGTCAGCAGCTTCGTTTCCAATCCCGTTTCCGTTTCCATCCAGCAGGGGGTTCTGATACCCGCTGATTTGGCCAATGGCCTGACGGGTTAAATTGAAAGCGTCATAGACGGCAAGGCCGTTAAAGATATGGTTCCAGAAGTAGTTGGAAAAGGAGATGGAACCCTGGGTGACAAAGTAGGCGCTCTCGCCAGGAGACGTGCTCGCAATCGTGATGCGCTGCTTTCCAACAGGAGGCGTAAGACTCGGGAGAAAACTTCCCGACTCGCAGGCATCGTAGATGGCTGTTACTTTGCCGAAGATGGTCTGCTGCATCTGGTCAAGCCAGGAATCAAGTTGTGAGGCAGATAACGTCTCGGTAGCGTTCATGCGGAAGAAGCCGTCTCCGCCGGGGCCGATAAGGTAGAGGATAACATCGTCCGCACTGGAGGCCCAATTGATTATTGCCTGTTGCAGGTTGTTAGTGGTAGCATCGCCATCTACATCATCTAAAACGCCGTTGCTGTCTAAATCAAGGTCAGTATCGGAGGTGAGGTAATAAATAGACTCCTTGGTAAAACCCTGGTAGGTAAGGGTTCGATACGCAAAGTTGGCGCACATCTGGGTGGAGTCCCAGAGGTTGTTGCCTTGATAGGGACCACCGCCGGCAACAATGATGGCTTTATTATTCGAGATCCGGGTGACTGGCTTAAAAACTTGGACCCGGTGATTCTCGGTATCAGTAACAAAAACCCGGCCGGCTTCATCAATAGCAAGTCCGCGCGGCCAATTCAGCCTGCCAAGTTCAGCACCAGAGCTTCCGAACTTAGTTATAAACTGCCCCCCGGCGGTGAATTTCTGGATGCGGTCGTTATATTTATCAGCCACATAGACAAAGCCGCTTCCATCTGCGGCTATGCCGAAGGGCCCCCAAAACTCTCCATCTCCGCTGCCCTCACTTCCCCACTTCGCCACGAACTGGCCATCCGAGGTGAATTTCTGGATGCGGTCGTTCCCTGCATCAAGCACATAGACAAAGCCGCTTCCATCTGCGGCTATGCCGAAAGGCAAATTAAACTCCCCGTCCCTACTGCCCTCACTTCCCCATTTCGCCACAAACTGGCCGTCCGAGGTGAATTTCTGGATGCGGCTGTGAGATGAATCAGCCACATAGACAAAACCGCTTCCATCCACGGCGATGCCGAAAGTCCCCGAAAACTCTCCATCTCCGCTGCCTTCACTTCCCCACTTCGCCACGAACTGGCCATCCGAGGTGAATTTCTGGATGCGGCTGTGCCCACCATCGGTAACATAGACAAAGCCGCTTCCATCTACCGCGATGCCGTAGGGCTCATAAAACTGCCCGTCCCCGTCCCCATAACTTCCCCATTGGGTCACAAACTGGCCGTGCGGGGTGAACTTCTGGATGCGGGCGTCCATCACTGAATAAGTATCACCCACATAGACAAAGCCACTTCCATCTACGGCTATGCCAGAAACATCATCAAACTCCCCGACCTCTCTATCCTTCCAACTTCCCCATTTCGCTACAAACCGGCCGTCCGAGGTGAATTTCTGGATGCGGTAGTTATATGTATCAGTCACATAGACAAAGCCGCTTCCATCCACTGCAATGCCATGAGGCACATAAAACTCCCCGTCACCGCTGCCCTCGCTTCCCCATTTCGCCACAAACTGACCATCCGGGGTAAATTTCTGGATGCGGCAGTTCCCTGATTCAGCCACATAGACAAAGCCGCTTCCATCCACCGCGATGCCAGAAGGCACATTAAACTCCCCGTCCCCGCTTCCATAACTTCCCCACTTGGTTACAAACTGGCCATCCGAGGTAAATTTCTGGATGCAGTGGTGGTTCCATGCATCAGCCCCTGCATCAGCCAAATAGACAAAGCCGCGTCCATCCACCGCGATGGCTTGTGCGGGTGCATCAAAATACCATGGCTGCCGCAAGGTGGGCAACACGCGCTCGAAGCGGTATTCTTCAGTGGCCTTTGCTGGAAAAGGGATGTTTAAGATGATAATAATACCCAGGAGAAATGACCATCCCAGAAAGTGAGATTTTGGGGAGGTGGTTTTATGCTTCATGGTTGGATTTCCTCAGGAGAGAATCTCCATTGTGGTTAAAACTAAATTATTTCAAAGTGTTAGTCAAGGATATGGTTTCAGGAGTCAGGAGTCAGAAGTCAGAAGTCAGGAGTCAGAAGTCAGGAGTCAGAAGTCAGAAGTCTTCTTTTCCTTGACAATAACAATATGTGTAAAATAATATGTATTATAGATACATAAATTAACTCACAAAAAGAGGATTTTTATGGATACGGTGAGATTAAATATTACGCTTCCCAGGAGTCTTGTGCAACAGTTAGATAATTTAATGGCTCCTCATAAGAATCTGTGCTGGTAAATAGGTTTTAAACATTGGAAAACTCCGAACTCCTAAACTTCCCAACTCCCAACTCCCAACTCTGAACTCTGAACTCTGAACCCTGAACCCTAATCCCTGATCCCTTCCTCCCTGACCCCTGACCCCTGCATTTCACTCCCCAATGGTACACGTCATCCCGGCAATAGGAGTCCGCGCTTCTGCGTTCAATGTAAAATAAACAATGATCATTTCTCATTTTTCATTGATAAGATCGTATTGTTGTTCCTTAGTCTCCAATAGTACAAGTCATTCCCGCAATCGAGGGTTCAGAAACTGAGGTATCATCCGTTACCCACACCACCACCGTATATAACCCATCTTCCGTTGGTGTCCAGGTGCAACTGCTTTCGGTAGAATAATCGCTTATGATCTGCCATATCCCCCCGATTCCTTTACAATACAAATACTTATAAAACAGAGGGCTGCCCCCTCCAATGGCGGTGGTATTTAGGGTTATGGGGACCCCCCTATTTTGGGGATAACGTATGTTGCTCGTTAGTCCGGTTATCCGGATAGGATTGGCACTATTTTCTGCGGTTTCGATACATAAGCCCGCCTGGTGGAAGCTATTACTGGAGGGGTCATCGGTCACATAAGCCACAACCACGTAATGATCATCACTTTCTGGAGCCCACATCAATGTATTATCTGGTGACCAGTCTTTGAGCATCTGCCAGTTGCCATAATGTTGGGTCTGATACCCTGACGCCAGCCAGTACTGATAATAAAGGGGAGTTCCTTGGCTATCGGTTGTGAAGCTAATCTCAACATCTTGTCCTGATAGTGCCAGGCGAGTTAAATGGGCGGTTAAACCATTCACATTGAAAGATGGGATTGGCGGAACCAAAACAGTCGTCTCTTTGGGAA
>JAZDOO010000276.1:0-17939 GCA_043798555.1 Pseudomonadota bacterium
GTTTTCTTCGGCAATCGAAATCTAACACTTAATTTTTAGCGAAGCTGAGAACATTCCACCCTCCCGATAGGTAGGGAAAATGTTCAAATAATGTTTAGGTAACGTTATCCTTTCGATTTGTCAAGGAAAATCAGGGTGTTCCCCGAAAATGAGCGTACATGTCTTCCTTAAATTCTTCCAACGCTCTAAGTGCCTTAACCATCTTGAGATCAATGTTCAATCCGGAAGTGATCGGGGCAAGCATAGTGAAACTTTCATGTTTACTCACCAGAATCTGCTTAGGCAAAGTTTCTTTTGCTTCAATAAAACTCAATAAATCCTCTTGGTATTCTGAGAAAAATTTCCAGGGGGAAGCTAACCAGGTATGCAAAACTATGCCGATTGAATGGTCTACGATAACTAACGTACGGGGGAAGTACGGTCTGTCCCCTTCCTGGACAGCACCAGGGAAATAAAAAAAGTCAACCTCCCAGATTCCTTCCCTTTTGGCAAGATTTTTCTTTACTCTTTCGATGCGAAGTTCATTCACCGGCTCGATCAGGATGTCCTCCTTTTTCCCCTGAGCCGGGAGCTCCACCAGAACATCTTTCCAGTCTGTCTTTTCACCTTTTCCTCCAGGAATCCTTGCCATAATGAGCCGGCTGTCTGGGGGAGGTAGAAGTTTTTTATCTTTTCTGAAACGCAAGGCCACATCCATTGACTGTTTCAACGCTATCGTCAGGAATCGTGCCTCATTTTTTGTCAAAAACCAAGGGACATATCCAGGCAGGTAGCTTCGAAACTGAGGCCATGCATTCGGGCCCCGGAACTTTAGACCAAGCTTCTTTATGATTTGGAAATCCTCTTTTTCCAAACAGCCCCTGTTCTCAAATGATGCTATGAGGCACTTTTGAGTGTGCATAAATTCAGGGTCGCTCCCATCAATTTCCCCGGATTGTATTTTCAAATAAGCATCCAGTCCCTCTGATCCCACGTAAACGACTAACGCAAACACTTGGCCCATTTGACCCATAATGCAACAATAGCCAATCTCTTTGTCTTGGGGATTTTGTACTCCAATAAGATCCGAGTCCACCATCCACAGCCAAGGTCTAAGATCCTTAAAATCTACTGCTGCTTCATAGAGTTCTTTCCATTCCTCGACCGAAGGAACAAGCATATCTTCTTTCATACCTTTTCTCCTTCTTAGATTATAATATTTTTTCTCTCGCCGTTCAAGAAAGCACAGGGGTTTCCGAAGGCAATCTCCATGAATCGGCTCCGAGCAGCTTTGGACGCCCAGGCAATATGGGTAGTGATAAAGCAACTGTTGGCTTTCAGAAGGGGACAGGCTCCCAGTTCTTGAAATTTTTCCCAGCTTAAATCGCCCGGATTGAGCGTATAACCATCGAGAACAACCACTCTCATATGGAAAAACCCATTTCCCCATAATTGTAAATATAACGACATTCTTGTCCAAACATTCCTGCCCTTCGGGGCCAGAATGTTTGGACCGCCTTGATTTCTATTGACTTTTAACTATAAATGGTAAATTATATATTATACCATAATTGAGCCAAGGTTTCTGCAAATTTCCTCTGTCTCCCCTTGGAAAAAAGCGAAGAACCTTCTCTTTCCACTTTTTTAAAGGGAGATTGAGTGATTGTGACAACTGGTCATGGCTCATGATGACGTAGGTAGCGAGAGAGGTTGCGATAACGAAGCGTTAACGTTAACAGAAGTTGAGGAGGCAGTCATGGTTTTTGGGAGTCAGGACTCATTTATAAAAGAGGATTATGTTTCCGATCTGATCAGCGATGTTCCAAGGCAAGAACCGGAAAGAGTAAAAGATATCGGAGAACAGATCACGAAGCTGAGAGAAGAAAAAAGGCTCTCGCTTGAAGAGCTTTCAAAACTTACCGGGTTTGATGTTGAGTTCCTTGCAAATATCGAGAAGAAAGAAATCCTTCCCCAGCTTGGCACGGTTGTGAAGCTTGCGAAAGCCCTCGATAGCGCTTTCTGTCGGCTTGTCTCCGGAGTTGGGGACAAACTCTATTCAGTGACCCGAAAATATGAGCAGAAAGTAGTATCTCGATCTACCTCGAGAACAGGAAAGAAAAAACTCTATACCTATAAGAGTCTTGCCCCCGAAGTCAAAGGTCGCCATATGGAGGCCCTGGTAGTGGAACTCGAAGAATTCCCTGAAGAAGAAATGTCGGTTCACGAAGGAGAGGAGTTTATCTATGTGTTAGAAGGCGGGATAGCGCTCAAAATTGGAGAGGATACGTTCGATCTTGAACCTGGAGATAGCGTCTATTACCTGTCAACCACACCACATTTGGTTACCGCAAAAAGTGGAAAAGCAACTATTTTAGCGGTAGTTTACGGAGGGTAACGGAATTCACCTGCATGTGGGGACTTTAGCGGTCTCTGAAGCTTCTTCCAAGGCTAAATGGCTCAGAGAGAATATAAGAGGTATCAGAGCGGAATCCCGTATGATACTCATGCCAGCGTTCATTGATATCCCTCTGTATCTGAATAACAATCTCTTCGGAGATAGTGCGGAATCGAGACTGCGACTTGAAATATTCTCTCACCGGTAGCATTTTCTTCGTTTTCAGCATCGTGCTGGATGCCCCTGTGAGTCTAAACTTACCATGTTCTATTTCAAAAAGATCAAAAAGGCCTGCCTCAACTGCTAACCTCCCGATAGTTACTGTATCTTTCGGGGGAAATCCCCAGCCCGGTGGACACGGTGTAAGGATATGGATATATTTCGTCCCCCGGAACGTTCTTGCCTTTCTTATCTTATCATAAAGATCAAGCGGGTATGCCACTGAACAGGTAGCCACGTATGGCAGCCGGTGGGCAGCCATAATCGCCGGCAAATCCTTCTTGGGCTGCTTTTTTCCATGGAGCGGGGTATTCGTGGTAAGCGCACCGATAGGAGTGGTTCCAGAACGTTGGCCGCCGGTATTCATATACCCCTCATTATCATAGCAGAGATAGATAAAATCCTCCATCCGTTCTATTGCCCCAGACAATGCCTGTAACCCTATATCACTCGTACCGCCGTCACCAGCCCAGCCGGCAACGGTAACACCTTCCTTGCCCTGTGCTTTCAGAGCAGCAAGAACACCTGATGCCGCAGCAGCTGTCGAGGCAAAGGTAACATTAATGCATGCCATTTTTGTCGCTGCAATGGGATAAAGCCCCTGGAGCACAGTAAGACAGCTTGGCGGTACCACGAGAATAGTATCTCTGCCGAGGGCTTTTAGACCAATACGGTACGCTATTCCAAGGCCGCACCCAGAGCAGGCCCTGCTACCAGGGTGCACAAATTCTTCTTCCGGAAGATCCAGGATCGTCGTTTTTTCTGACACCGTAAATTCTCCTAAATATTAAGGCCTGACCACTTAATCGTATCTGCCCTATCGGTAGATTGGCCCTCTTGACACGAGTTGCGAAGCGCTTCAATCAAATCACTATTCCTGATTTTCCTCCCTCCGAGGCCGAGGAGGTAATTATGAACGAAAGGCATATTCTCCCCCCCCGTTGCATGGTTATAAAGGGCAGACCTTATATCAGATGCTAAGGGCCCCATATATCCATAGCTGATTGCCTTTTCAAAGACGATAATGCCCCGCGCCCTCGATAGCATTTCTGCGATAACTGCATCGGGGAATGGTCGGTACAATCGGATCCCAACAGATCCAATCCTCATTCCTTCCGCTCTTAGAATATCTATAACCCCCCTGAACTGGAATGAGAGAGATCCCATACTGACTGCAATGAAAGAGGCATCTTCACATCTATATGCCTGAAGGTAGGCACCTCCTTCTCGTCCGAAACTTTCGCCGTACCTTTGCTCGACTTCAGCGATTATCCGAATGGATTTCCTCAGGTCCTCCTGGAGAAGGTATCTCAACTCCATGTATCCGTGGGCAAGCTGGCCGTGAATATTCGTTCTCACTTCAGAAAGTGTAACCGTATTGATATTCCGTGGATCTTCTGGGTTAAGGGCATAGACCGGTTTGTAGGGAGGTAAGAAGCGATCAACCAGATCCTGATCCGGGACATCGAACGGCATGTGCGTATGTGAGAGGATGTAGCCGTCATAGCACACCATGACCGGGATGCTGACTTCCTCGGCAATCCGGAACGCCTTGATAACGGTATCAATGATGTCCTGATGATCATTCACGTAGATCTGGATCCATCCCGCATCCCGCTGGGAGAGCGAATCCTGTTGATCATTCCAGACATTCCACGGCGCACCAACCGCCCGGTTGGCCACACACATCACGATCGGAAGCCTTGCTCCAGCCGCCCAGTGAAGCTGTTCGTGCATATAGAGGAGGCCGTTGGCACTCGTAGCAGTAAATGCTCTTGCACCTGTAGTTGATGCAGCAATACATACTGAAAGGGCACTATGCTCACTCTCAACCGGTATGTACTCTGCATGCATTTCACCCGATTCTATGAGCTCAGAGAGCTTTTCAGTGAGAGGTGTTTGAGGGGTAATTGGATAAGCTGCAACAACTTGTGCCCTTGCGAGTTTGACCCCCAATGCTGCAGCTACATTCCCTGATTCAATAATAAGCATTATCTCTCTTCTCCTCTCCCGATAAAACTGATTTCTTCAACCATACGTATCGCCCTTGAAGGGCACTCTTCCGCACAGATCCCGCACCCCTTGCAATACTCATAATCAATGGTAGGTGGAATGGTCCGCGACACCACTGCGTCAGGGCAGTAAAGCCAGCATAGGAAACACGCCATTACTCCTTTCTTCGCAGGAATACACTTCGCCTGGTCTATGATTGGACGCAGTACCCTCCATGAACCGGTTCTGCCGCCGTCACCAGGACCTGGTTCACTCAAAGAGCTGATTTGATTACATTCCCTTGTTCCCATGGTATCCCTCAAACAATTGTGTCCTTTCATACGCAAGCATAGCTGCGCGTACATTTTCTTCAGGCCTTTTCCCTTGAAACTCTTCTCTGATAGCCGCAGTGAGGAGGTCAATTCTTATAAGCGGGGATGCCTTGGCAAATGCTCCTACAATACCTGAGCTTACCGTACCGTAGGTAAGCTCAACTTCACCTGAAATTGCGGTCACATCTCCAGCAGCCACCTTGATCCCATCATACTTATATGCATCGGGCGGCATCGGTGTGTTAATTACCAGAATGCCCCCCCGCTTTATTCCCTGGAGAACGTCAACATCATCGAGGAGTAAATGGTCCAGCACAACTACCATATCAGGGTATTCAATATCAGAAAGATCGTAGATCTTTTGCCGCGATATTTTGAGCGAAGTAAGAACCGGGGCACCCCTCCTTTCGGTACCAAAGGAAGGGACCATAACGACCCCATTATACCCAGCGTGTAGCGCTGCTTTTGCCATTATCTTGGCGGAGGTGATTACTCCTTGGCCACCGCGGCCATGGAGTCGTATTTCAATAATGTCTTTATTCATACGGTTTGGTGATAGGGGAAATTATAGTGATCACTATCTCTAATCAACCCTTGTCCCACATCCAGGGCTGCATAGTTTTGTTTAAGTTTGGCTATAGGTAAAAACTCCGGTAAAACGTTTTTGATATCAGCAATCTCAAAAGGAGTTTCAGGAAGCGCACCGAGAGCCCCGAGCATAACCATATTTAACATAATCGGCCCGCCCAGTTCCATCGCCTTCAGAGTAGCATTGAGCCAGTAGAGCTTTCCTCCTAACTGGGACAGCACTGCCTTTATTGCCTCAAGGTGAGGGTATTCGGTATCACCGGCAATCACATTGAGGGGATACACCGGCCGGGAATTCACGAGAAAAATTGTTTTCTCATTTCCGTACTCCCTGCATATCCTGTAGGTCTCCAGAGGCTCAAGACCGATAATTACGTGGGCCATAGAGGGAGGGATGAGTGGACCATAATTCCTCTCGGTAGAGAGGCGAATGTGGCTCATTACCGGCCCCCCGCGCTGGGACAATCCGAACGTTTCACCAATCGTAACTCTTAATCCCTTGGAGATCGCTGCGTGGCCCAAAATCTGAGAAGCGAGAACGTTTCCCTGCCCTCCCACACCAGCTATGATAATGTTGAGATACATAATAGTTCTGTTCACCCAAGATTATTATGCTCGATTGGTAATCTCGTCACATCCTGTTTTCTTTACGAATCGCCCCCTGTGGGCAAATATCCGCACATATTCCACAACCCACACAGATGACTTCATCAACCTCGGCCTTTCGAATTTCTCTGTTCCAGATTAATCCGGGACAGCGGAAGATCCTGTTACAGTAACGACCGCATCCGCATTCTTCTCCCAGACATTTTTCTTGATCAACATGCATCGTGTAGAGGAACCTCCCTTCCCGTCCTTCCACCAGAGCGCATCTCCTCCGAAGGACGAGCACTCTCGGACCACGTTTCTGCATGAGATCATAAATCATTCGGGCTGTTCTCTTTGGATCGTAAGGATCCGCTACTTCCACCTCCATACCCAATGAACTGCACAGGGCTTCTATATCCACTGGTGCTGTCGTATCTCCCATGGCGGTCGTGCCCGTTCCAGGGTGAGGCTGGAAACCGGTCATAGCGGTTGTACTGTTGTCAAGTATCAAAAGGAGAATATCCGCATGGTTAAATTTGGCATTTACCAGCGCCGGAATACCAGCGTGGAAAAAAGTAGAATCTCCACAAACAGTAATAACCGGCTGATCAAATCCAAATCGTTCCAGTTTCCCGTAGCCGCATGCCAAACCAAGGCCGGAGCCCATAGCGTGCACTGATTTTACCTGGTTAAATCCGGTAGGCCAGATTCCCATGGTATAACAGCCGATATCCCCGGAGACAAAACCGTTTCGGTCATCCCATGCGAGCGCAGTCTTGATGGCATAGTAAGATCCCCGGTGAGGGCAACCGGGACAGAAGCCAAATTCTCTTGGAGGAATCGGCTCACTGATGAGAGCGGAGGCTTTTTCACGATATGCACTATTTTGCCAAGAGATACCGAACATAGTTCCTAAAGTTTCAAGGAAACAGCCCGGAGCCAGTTCACCACAGAAAGGAATATGGCCGGATGCCTTTCCAAAGAACTCCTTCGGGCCAACCTTTTTGCCAAGATCCGCCGTGAGGGACTTAACATTGTCCTCCAGAAAGGAGTCAACCTCCTCGGCAAAGAGAATCTGGTCACAGGTCTTGAGGTGCCCTTCTAACAGTGCACTGGGCAGGGGCCACGTAGTTCCCAGTTTGAGGATGCCGGCGCGCTCTTGTAAACCCAAAATCTCAACTGCTTCCACAACATAATTCCAGGCACACCCGCAAGATATCACCAGAAGATCCGGCCGCTCTGGCCCATCGTAGCGGTTGAAGGGTGAATTTTCAAAAAGCTCTCTCGCTCGGTTCAGCTTTACCCGCCTTCTTTCATGCTTCTGGACAACCGGAAACGTGTGAAATGGTGCGGTGGGATCAAAATAGGGTTTCACGGTAAAATCGGGAAGAACACCAATTCGAACGTTTGACCGGGTGTGGGATAACCGCGAGACACTCCTGAGCATTACCACATTCCCGATGCTTTCAGAGAGGTGGAATGCCCATCGGGTCATTTCAAGCGCTTCCTGAGGCATAGAAGGTTCCAGCAAAGGAATTTCTGCCAGCCGGGCAAAGAGCCTGGCATCTTCCTCGTTGGTGCTGGAGATACCAGCCGGGTCATCGCAGGTAATCAACACTAATCCGCCCTTGGATCCGGATAAGGTGAGATTCGTTAAAAAGTCGGACGCGACATTGACTCCATTCTGTTTCATGCTCACGAGGGCACGGCATCCGGCGAAGGAAGCAGCTGCTGCTGCTTCCAGTGCTACCTTCTCATTCGTAGACCATTCCACGTAGATAGGGAGCGATTTAGAAGCTTCAGCCAGTGTTTCGATGATTTCAGAGGAGGGGTTTCCAGGATATCCTGCACAGAAACTTACCCCTGCTTCAAGAGCACCACGGGCTATGGCTTCGTTTCCCTGGAGTAACATTTCAATACCACCAGAAATTCGCCCAATCTCCTTCATAGCTGCCCCCGGTCCAAGTCAATCCGCGCCTTCTCACCCCTCTGCCATTTGAAACGGGAAGCTTCTTTGAGGTGTTTGATATTTCTCTCAGGTAGTTCCTTGGTCTCAAGCCAGCCTTCTTGCACAGCATTCCGAATTAAATCGGCGCCAACGTCTGTTCTCATTAAAACGGTATTCCATTCTTCAAAGCCTTCTGCTGCTCCGATGGAAATATCAGCCCACTCGGCAGTCATGTCCTGACAGAGCGCACAACCCTTCTGCACGAGCGGTCTTATATCGGAGAGCGGAAATTCTTGCACACTTTTCTCACTCTGGATGATAAATTTTTCCGCCGGAGGAGGAGGGATATCATACTTTCTCCTCTGACCTTCAATGTCTATCCGTTGCAAAAACGTATTGAATTGGCGATAATCGAGAGCCCAGGTACAGAAGAGGCCAATCTTCAGGGATACACGGGCGTAGCGTTCCTCTCCATCGGGTTTCATGAACCGCAAACGACGCAGCGCTTCCATTTGGCAAGGCAGTCCCACCACACCGATATTGCCCTCTCCTGCCTTGATCGCCCGGTTCAAGACGGATAACGCCCCTGCGGCTGTATACCTGGAGCCGGAACAATCAAGAACCTCTGCACTCTTCTTGACTAACTTTCCGTTAGGCGAAACACTGCCACCGGAATCAGTCAAAACCGCTGACAGAATATCACCTTTATTGAGTGCATACATGATCAACGTAGATGCCACTCCACCGTACTGAGCCTTTCTCCTGACATTCTCATCCATAGCCC
Source organism: Pseudomonadota bacterium (assembly GCA_043798555.1). Lineage (GTDB taxonomy): Bacteria > Desulfobacterota > WTBG01 > JAGOGO01 > JAGOGO01 > JAZDOO01. The sequence continues at coordinate 8,826 of JAZDOO010000276.1, forward strand.
GAGCCATGAAAATGTTCTGGTAGGATCCAATCTTGTCTCCCGGGGATCTGTCTTGTACTCTTATTCCTGGTGATGCCCCCTCATGGTCAGCCCGGGGACATACCTGAAGGCATCTCCAGGTTTCCGCCTGGCACCGGTCCAGCACCACAACTTTTCCATCAAAATAATCAAAATATGGACAGAGGCCAACGCAGGCTCCGCAACGAATACAGATGCCCCGGTCTAAAACGTTCGTAATTAATAATTCCTGGCCTTCTAATCTCCCTAAGTTCAAAATCAAATGTACCTTCTTCGTTTATTTTTAATCTTTGTTGATTCAAAAGTTATAAAAACCCCCTCGGCCCCCCCTTTTAAAAGGGGACAACTTTTCTTCCCCCTTTCATCCAGGGGGATTTTGAGTGGGATTTCGTTAGGTTGTCGTGGCAGGATAGCCACTAATTGGAATAAACCTGAAATGTTGAACTATGAATCCTATCCTCAAGCTAATAGATTGTTCAGGCGAGTTCTATACCTCATGAACAAAAAGTTGTGAATACCTTTTAGTTAATTAAATTATAAAATTAAAATAATACTACAAATTTCATTTATCGTCAAACACCTCACCGTAAACGGGAACGGATAAAGCTTTTGCTGTCAGCCGGAAGAAATCTTTATTAATAAAAACAATGGGTTAATTGTAAAGTATAACCTTGGAGCGTAAAATTCTCGGCGGACATAGATCATCCTGCGAAAACAAGGCTGTTTTTGATCTGAACTGCGATATCTCGTAGTCCCTTCTGTTCTCTTGGAGCGCTTACAATCGGTTTCAACCTCGGAAATCTCCTGAGAATTATTTCCTCTGGCTACGACGTGAAAGATGGATTTCAATGGATATTTACCTCTCTGATGCAACCCGTTTAAGTACATGAACTATCTCTTCAGGCTCCATTCGTTTGGTGTAATCAGAATCTACGAACGCATGTACGATCGTACCGTCAACGTTAATTACATACGTGGCAGCTATTGGCAGCGCGAAGGTGTCGTCACCATTGGCACCCGGCAGATCTACGCCGAAGTTTTTGTAAATCGGGCGCAACCTTTCTGGCAAGGTGAAGACCAGGCCAAATTCCCGTGCCACACGATTTTCCACATCACTCAGGACGTCAAACGTCACTGCATTTTCTTTGGCAGTAGTTGAGGATTTCTCAGGAATCTGTGGAGAGATGGCAACAAGATTCGCACCTAAAGATTTTATTTCCGGCAACACAAGCTGCAAGGACCGCAGCTCTATATTGCAGTAGGGTCACCATCCGCCGCGGTAAAAGCTCACGACTAACGGTCCTTTAGCCAGAAGCTCTGCTGAAGAAATAAGCTTATTCTCCTGGTTGGTAAGGGCAAAGTTTGGGGCTTTACCCCCCTTCGTAAGACACTTATTGGTCACACCAGATCGCTCCAAACGGTCAGCTTCCTCCTGCATCACCCTTTGAGTTTCCGCCGGAACATTCTTAATAAATTGCTCCTTAAACTTCTCAATGTCTTCTTTCAAGGTCATTTCAAGCCTCCTGTTAATAGATGTTTATTACTTTTCCTTGTTTTCTCATCACAGCCCTTCCACGCCGTCCAATTCAGCGAATTGTTAGCTGGTCAGAATGTCCTTGATACTTTCGTACTTCTTGCTCCAAGCGATCCCCAAGCTCATCAACCGCCAAATCCAGATCATATTGAGACTGCAATCCGAGCCAAAACTCGGCTGACGTTCCGAAAAAGCGAGCCAGACGAAGAGCCGTGTCGGCTGAAATACGTCTCTTTCCTAATACGATTTCGTTGATTCTCCGAGGAGCCACACCAAGACTTAAAGCCAACTTGTTTTGGCTCAGTCCCAGCGGCTTCAAAAATTCTTCCATCAAAACTTCCCCTGGATGAATGGGATGTAATTCCTTCTTTTTCATGGGTGTTCACCTCTAATGATAATCTGTAATCTCAACATCGTAGGCGTCTCCATCTTGCCAAATAAAGCAAATACGCCATTGATCGTTTATCCAAATGCTGTGTTGTCCAGTCCGATTGCCTCCAAGTTTCTCCAAACGATTTGCAGATGGAATTCTTAAATCATTAATCGTTTTAGCATTGTTGAGCATGCGCAACTTACGTAAGGCTACCTGCTGGATGTCATTCGGCAGTTTTCGTGATAATTCTCTTGCATAGATTCTTTCTGTCTCTCTATCTTTAAAAGATTTTATCATGCATTAAGAATATAACGAATAGCGTTAAACGTCAAGAGATAATTAATGCTTTTCCCACCGGTGCTAAGAGACCAAAACCCTTTTTCGAATTTCCAGGCTCACAGATTAGCTTCGGTTTTTAATCCATACCTAGCATTCAGTTCTTAAAATAAAGTGGTAATTGAATTAGAAGACAAAGACGTTGAGAAAATAGTTAATAGGGTCCTCGAAGCACTCAAGCCTCTGTTCCGGAATCGTGACCCAAGAGGCGATCAGGGTGACGTTATCTTTGACGTTGAAGGGTTAGCAGAATACCTCAAAGTAACTAAGACCTGGATTTATGAGAAAACCCACCTTAAAGTGGGTAAAGGGGGTCACATCTTCATATGTCATTAATTCCTTGACAAGAGACTACCTTTTATATGATGAGGCTATGGCAAGACCAATTCGAATGGGTTGAGGAAATATTAAATGACATATGAAGATGTGACCCCCTATCCTTCCCATTTAGCGCCTTCCCACAAGGTTAAGGCGGTTGGGATTTTAAACAGAGCCTTGAAGGGAGAAAATTTACTATACAAAAACTATACAATTTAAAAAAAGAAGGGATTAGCGAAATTTGCTAACCCCTTGATTGCATTAGCTCCCCGGGCCGGACTCGAACCAGCGACTTGGTGGTTAACAGCCACCCGCTCTGCCAACTGAGCTACCGGGGAATAATTAAAAAGAATTCAGAACACAGGAATCAGAAGTCAGAATAAGATTACTATTACCCTATCTGAGGCAAGTTTGTCAAACTGTGTTCTTTAAAACAACCATGTTACCGGCAATGGGTGCACTTGTCAAAATGGTCATCCGGTAAGCTGGCGATTTTACGAAAATATTCGAGCTGCTTCACCGGGGCAAAGTATCTGCCGCAGACTTTACACTGCTGTAGGGGAAAATCCGTTTTCCAAATCGTCCTTAACCCCTCTTTTTCTTGCAGGGGAATAACATTCACCGGACAGATGTACGCGCACGAGCCACAGGCAATACAATCAGGGGGAGACTCATCAAAGGGAGTGGCTACTTTCCTGGTCGTCCCCCGGCCCCTAAAACCAATCGCCGCTACTCCCACAACCTCACGACAGGTTCTCACACATTGGCCACACAGAATACACCCCTTGAAGTCAACCTCGAAGCGGGGCTCTTTTACCTCTAACTCATCAGCTATCTTCCGAAGGGTAGGGTGAAACGGATTCCGGGACAACAGAAGCTCAATCACCAGCTTTCGAACATTGAGCACCCTCTCGGTAGTTGTTTTTACCTTCAGACCGTCAACGACCTCATAAATGCAGGAGGCTACCAGACGGCTCCGTTTTCCGTGAGTAATCTCCACTAAACAGAGACGGCAGGCTCCGTAAGGAGTAAGTTCTTCGTTATTACAGAGGTTGGGAATATAAATATTGGCATCTTTGGCAGCCTCTAAAATGGTTGTTTGGGGAGGTGCTTTGACCTCTCGGCCATCAATATTTAGTGTGAGCATTTCCGCCATTGTGGTCTCCCAGGTTTTTCAAGTTTCGAGTTTCAAGTTTCGGGTTTTGGGTTTATATTATGCTACTTTCACTGCATCAAACTTACACGATTCAAAGCAAGCTCCACACTTGATACATGTTCCCTTATCAATCGTATGGACTTGTTTTTTCTCGCCGGCGGCAGCTCCGGTGGGGCATACCCGAACACAGACTTGACATCCGGTACAAGCTTCCGGATCAACGGAGTATTCAATCAGAGCCTTGCACACACCCGCAGGACACTTATGCTCTCTAATATGAGACTCATACTCCTCACGAAAGTAGCGGATGGTACTTAATACCGGGTTAGGTGCGGTTCCTCCCAGAGCACAGAGGGACCCGTCAATAATTGCCTGTCCCATCCATTCAAGAGTATCGAGATCCCCATCCTTTCCTTTTCCCCCGGTAATTCTATCCAAAATTAACCGCATCTGGAGGATTCCCTCCCGACAGGGCGTACACTTTCCGCAGGACTCTTCTTCAAGAAATTTCAGAAAGTACCGGGCCACATCTACCATGCAGCTTCGATCATCCATGACGATCATACCCCCTGAACCCATCATGGAACCGATCTTGGCAAGTTCATCAAAATCAACTGGCATATCCAGGAACTGTTCGGGGATACACCCGCCTGACGGCCCTCCGGTCTGAATCGCTTTAAATTTTCTCCCATTGGGGATTCCGCCGCCAATCTCGAATACGATCTCTCTCAAGGTAATTCCCATGGGAACTTCCACCAGTCCGGTGTTGTTGATTTTCCCTACCAGAGAAAATATTTTGGTTCCTTTGCTGTTTTCGGTCCCAATACTCTGATACCACGCTGCCCCTTTGTTAATAATGAGCGGGACGTTTGCCCAGGTTTCGACGTTATTTAAATTGGTAGGTTTATCATAAAGACCCCGGTCAGTGGCATGGACATACTTAGCGCGGGGCTCGCCGGTGCGGCCTTCGATGGAAGCAAAGAGGGCTGATGATTCGCCGCACACAAAAGCCCCGCCTCCCCGATTGATTTTAATATCAAAGCTGAAACTGGTACCGAGGATAGTATTACCGAGGAGTCCAAGCTCTCGTGCTTTCTCAATGGCAGTGGTGACATTTTTTACTGCTAATGGGTACTCATTGCGCACATAAATGTATCCTTCATTAGACCCAATGGCATAGGCTCCAATCAGCATCCCTTCCAGGACCGAATGGGGGTTTCCTTCCAAGAGGCTCCGGTCCATATACGCTCCTGGGTCCCCTTCGTCAGCGTTGCAAATAAGGTACTTGGGGTTATCTTTGGCGTTACGGGTGGCTTCCCATTTCCATCCCGCCGGGAATCCTCCACCACCACGGCCCCGCAGGTTTGCTTTTTTTACTTCTTCAATAACTGTCTCAGGCGCCATACCGTTTAGGATTTTCACCAATGCACTGTAACCACCCACAGCCAGATAATCTTCCACACTGGTGGGGTCAATTTGGCCGTTCATTCCGAACACCAGGCGCATCTGTTTCTTGTAAAAAGGGACCTCATGTTCATAGGTAAACTTTTCCCCGGAAGCAGGATCAGTATAGAGCAGGCGATCTAATATTTCACCTTTTTCCACTGTCCTCTCAATGATTTCCGCTACATCATCAACCCCCACGCGCTGATAGAAGATTTTCTGGGAATAAACGACAACCAAGGGCCCTCGTTCGCAAAACCCGTGGCAGCCACTGGTACGGATATCAACGTTCCCCTTTAGGGCTTGTTTCTCAATTTCATCCTTAAAACGATCTACCAACTTTTGTGTTCCATAGGCTAAACAACCGGTCCCAGAACAGATGGTAATACACGGTTTATTAGGATCGCGACTATTCCGAATAGTTGCTTGTAATGTTAGTAGCTCTTCCGGTGAGTTAATTTTATTCAGCATCAGTTGTTACCTTTTTTCCCAGTTTCTTAAGAAGCTTGTTGGTTTTTGCAATGGTCATCTGCCCATGATAATCTCCATCTGCCACCAGAATTGGACCCAAAGCACAAGCCCCCAGACAGTTTACCGTTTCGTAAGTAAATTCAAGGTCAGGGGATGTCTCCCCTGCCTTTAAGTTCAGAGCCCGCTCAACAGAGTCCCCCAGCAAAGGAGCGCCGCGAACATGGCAGGCAGTGCCCAAGCAAAGGTTCAGTTGATGTTTCCCCCGGGGAGTGAGGCTAAAGGCTCTATAAAACGTAGCAACTTCATAGACCTGGCTCACCGGAACATCCAGTGCTTTACTCAGATCAATAAGGGGCTCCTTGGGAAGATAGTTAAATTCCCTTTGAACATCCTGAAGGATAGGCACCAGGAATGCCTTGTTCGAATCATATTTTTGAATGATTGCTTTTAGTCTTGCGTCCATAGGATTCATCTCATGATGAAGTTTTGGCTTTAAGTTTATTGTATTCTTCGGTTACCCTTTTCTGGATTTGTTCAATTAACTCGGGAGACAAGTGACGAAATCTCCCCTGAGGTTTTAAATATTCCTGTACTGGTCTTAACTCCGGAACATCAATCGTGATCCGGTATTTCCCTTTTTCTACCTCATACAGAGGAAAGACTCCGGTCTCAACTGCCAGCCTTCCAATCCAGATTGCCTTTTCCGGAGGCAACCGCCATCCGGTGGGACAAACCGAAAGAATATGGACATACGCGGGGCCTTCAATCCGGGCGGCTTTTTCCACCTTCTGAATGAGGTCAAAGGGATAACTGGAGCACGCCGTAGCCACATAAGGAATGTTGTGGGCAACCGCAATCTCCGGCATATTCTTTTTCCAGGTGACCTGACCAGGTGTGAGTTTCCCGGCGGGTGAGGTGGTCGTGGAAGCTCCAAACGGAGTGGCAGATGATCTCTGGATCCCGGTATTCATATATGCTTCATTATCATAACAAACGTACACAAAGTTGTGTCCGCGCTCAAAAGCTCCCGACAATGCCTGAAGCCCGATATCACTGGTGGCGCCATCGCCGCCCATACCGAGGAAAACAGTACCTTTATCAGGAAGTTTCCCTTTGCGAATGAGGGCTTTGGTTCCTGCCTCGGCACCAGAGGCTACCGCCGCTGCATTTTCAAAGGCCACATGGATCCAAGGGACTCCCCAATTAGTAAACGGGAGTGGGGAAGATACGATTTCCATACACCCCGTTGCCGAAGCCACCACCACATTCTTACCCAGAGCCTTAGCTACCAGCCGTACTGCGAGTGCTTCAGCACACCCCTGGCAGGCCCGATGGCCGGGAACGAAATATTCTTTTTTGGTTATAAGCCTGGATGCATATACATTGAATGGTTCCATTTATTCTCTGACTCCATAAATGATGTAGTCTTCTTCCCGTACTTTCCTCTTCGCCATCGCTTCGGTCTTATGGTACATGGCGATGTAATCCTGAGGGGTTACATCTCGACCAGCCAAACCACAAATAACATTGGTAACAATGGGCATATTCTCTTCCCGGTAAAGGACCGAACGAATCTCGCTTGCCACTGGTCCTCCCACACCACCGTAAGAGATAGCCCGATCAATCACAATGATGTGCTTAACCCCCCGAACCGCTTCTCTAAATTCCTCAAAGGGAAAAGGCCGCCAGAGTCTTAACTTCACCTGGCCAACGGATTTTCCCTCGTTCCGAAGCTCATCTACCACAATCGAGACCGTTTCCCCAAAACTTCCCATGGTAAGAAAAACGGTCTCAGCATCTTCGGCCCGGTTGGTTTCTACCGGGGCATAATAGCGCCCCACCAAGTCTCCCATCTCTTTCCAGGCCTTTAAAATTTCACTTTTAGAAGTTATGAGTGCCTCATCCTGGGCTTTTTTCGCCTCCGTAAAAATCCCCGGCAGACCAAATGCCCCCATGGTCACTGGTTGGTCAGGATGAAGCTTATTCACGGGCTTAAATTCCGGAAGGTACTGATTCACTGTCTCCTGATCCCAGAATTCCATCGGCTCGATCACATGGGTGAGAATAAATCCATCTACATTGACTATAACCGGAAGTGAAACCTTAGAGTCTTCCGCTACCCGAAAAGCAAACATGAGATGATCGAACACTTCCTGTCCATTTTCGGTAAATACCTGAATCCAGCCACAGTCTCGAACCGACATGACATCCGTATGGTCATTCCAGATACTTAAAGGGCCGGAAAGGGAGCGGTTGGCTAAAATCATTACAATCGGAAGCCGTAGTGAAGCAGCGATAAAAACAATTTCATTCATCAATGCCAGCCCCTGGGCACTGGTACAGGTGAACGTACGGGCTCCCACTGCCGAAGAACCGCAACAGACGCTCATAGCCGAATGCTCGGACTCCACCGGGATAAATTCGGCATCCAATTCACCATCAGCCACCAGTTCCGATAAGTGCTCCACAATATGGGTCTGAGGAGTTATGGGGTAGGCAGCAATAACATCCACGTTGGCCATTTTAACTGCCTCAGCTGCGGCTAATGAGACCTCGATTCCAATTCGTTTACCCATTACTCTTCCTCCTGTACCATGGTAATACACCCAGTGAAGCACTCCTGAGCACAGATTCCGCACCCCTTGCAATAATAAAGATCAGCCTCAAAATAATTATCCTCTTTTTTTTGTATGGCCATATCCGGACAAAAAATATAGCAAACACCGCAACGGATACATCGTGTCTTATCCACCACCGGACGCATGGACCGCCAGTCCCCGGTTTTATATTGCCGGGCGTTTCCGGGGTCGCTTACTACACAACCAGTCTCCAAATCTCTCCAGGTAAGTTCTTCTTCTGACTTGATCAATGCTTATCTCCTTCTCGCGTTAATGAATTACCGTTGTCTCCTCGTAAGCTCTTTGAAAAGCTCTGATATTTTTTTCGGCAATCCGTCCAAATCGTTTTTTCAGTGGGTCAATGAGAGACTCGACATTTACAACCTCCCGGGCTTTAAGGAGGGAGCCAAGCATGGCGGTATTAGTAATCAGGAGTCCCAATTCTTCCATAGCTATTTTGTTTGCATTCACCGTAGCAAGGGAGTGTCTAATTCCCAACTCTTTCCTAATTTCCTCTCCTGAGTATTTTGTGTTCGCTACCAAAATACCATCTTCTTTTAATCCGGAAGTTACATTAATCAGCCGAAGAATTGACGCATCCAGAACCAATACTAAATCCGGCTTATAGATATTTGCCCGGATCCGGATTGGTTTATCATCAATTCTACAAAAAGCAACCACTGGTGCGCCTCTCCGTTCAGGGCCAAAACTGGGAAAGGCCTGGGCGTATTTTCCTTCCTTAATGGCAGCAAGGGCCAATAACTCGGCTGAGGTAACCGCTCCCTGACCACCCCGACCATGTAGCCTTATTTCAATCATAGGTATATCTCCACGAGCAAGTTAAAAA
>JAZDOO010000296.1:0-2793 GCA_043798555.1 Pseudomonadota bacterium
ACTATAGGTATCAATGGAAGATATAGTAATTTTCTTCGAAAACCTCTTGTTTTTAACGTTAATAATCAGGTTATATTCTCCCGGTTCCAAATCAAAGAAAACACCCTGATCATCCTTTATATATTTAGCTCCAGACCTTCCCTTGATGGCAATTTCGGCCCCGACTACGGGATCTGCACCATCCAGAACCCGTACTCCCACATAGGCGGTCTTAGGCAAAAAGTCGAAAGTTAATTCCGAGGTTTCACCTCTCTTGATGTTCGCTTTTTTAGTGACTTGATAGTTTCCAATTTGTTTTCCTGCGGAGTCAAGGATTACCCCATAAAGGTAAACAATATAATGGCCCACATGAATATTTTCAAACAGACAATCTTTCTCCACCATAGACTTCTCGGTTTTGCTTCCGAATTGGGCCTTCCGGCTATATCCCATCCCCTCAATATCTTTCCTCAGAGAACTTTTCATCTGGGTTAGGTTCATGTTGGGGTTTTTACTAATTTTTACTGAAAAATAAGCTGAGGTTTTAGGATCCCGGTTGATATAGACCTGAATGTTACCAACTCCCTGACGAAAATAAATGATTCCATAAGCTAACCCCCCAGCGAGGATAAGGAAAATCAGGGTAGAAAAGGGCCAGTTGATCTTCCTCAAGGTTTCCTCTGGATAATAAATAGCAACCGAGTTTTCCCATCGCTTTTTTTGGCTTGTGTCAAAAAGACATCCATGGAGTTTAAAATTTTTACCCTCTTCCGGAGGTTTGATTTTTTCCGCCCGGAAGAAAAAGATTCCCTCTGCTCCCAGAGCTTCACTCAGCAACTTGAGATAATTATCATCATCCATATCTTTCCGGTTCATTTGCTTGAATGGCTTATTATTCAGGATGATTTTGAGAGTATCAGGTGATATCAACTTGTATTGTACGGAGAGAGTTTTTTTAAATTCTTCATAGAGCGCTCCCCAGTCTTCCTTGATAAAACCCATCTGAGCCTTAAGACGCGGGAATAAACCGGGCTTCAGGATATCATGACTGAGTATTATGGGGGCAATTTCCTTCGAAGGTTCCACTGGGAAGGTTTGAACGAATTGAATGAAGTCTTCATTGAGAACTATTACTATTTCCTCCTTTTTCGGGGTGGGAAGGAGGTTCGCGGGAATAGTCAGGCTGGGGTCCAACAGCTTCGCCTTGGCAAAGGCTTCCGCGGCCGCTTCTTTTTTCCCCAAAGAACTCTCCACCATTCCTAATGCTTGGTAAGCGGGAACATAGTCCGGATCAATTGCAATTGCCTTCTCAAGATGTTTCTTGGCACTAAGGTTGTCTCCTGTCTTCCGGTAATTATCCGCAAGAAGTATATATACCTTCTGTTTATTGGATGAAGAAACCTTGTAACCCGTTTTATCCAACTTTACCCATTCATTCAGCTCGGAAATAGCCTTATCCGGCTTATTTGCCGCAGTGTAAGCTTCGGCTATTTTTATTACTATCACCTCTTTTTCGTGAGTCAGCTTTTTTGCTTGAGAGTAACTTCTAATTGCTTCATCATATTTTTTCTCTTCCCGGTTTAGATCTCCCAGACCAATGTGAGCCTCAACATTTTTTGGATTCAGCGCCAAAGCCTTTTCAAATCCTTTTAAAGCCTTTTCATCTTCACCTCCTTGCTGGTAGGCAAAGGCCAGCTTTTGGTGGGTTGCATCATCGTCGGGAGCAATGTCTCTCCCCGTTTCATAACTTTTAACTGCCCCCTGATAATCTCCCAGGGATAGTTTTAAGTCTCCTTCAATACTATAAGCAACTGCATCCTCCGGGGCAAGACCCTTTAGCTTTTGCACATACGTAAGGCAATTTTCTACATCCAGTTCTTTTTTGAAAAGCTGGGCGGCCTGAACATAGTATTGGATGGCTTTGTCCTTATTTTGAGCCGCCTCGTACACTTCACCTGCAACTACCGGGAGGGAGGGGTTGTTAGGGTTAATGCTTATTGCTCGTTCAATGCATGAAATGGCCTGGGGGTAATTTTTTTGCGCTTTATATACCTGGGCTAAGAGGATGAGCGCCTCCCTATTATTCCCATCCAGCTCAAGCACTGACCGGAGATTTTGAGAGGCTTTTTCTAAGTTATTTTCTTCCAGGAGAATCTGCCCCATCCCAAATAACCCTTTGATGTCAGTAAGGTTTTGGTTCAAAGCCTCGGAAAAATAATACCGGGCCTTGGCAAGCTCTCTGCCTTTTAGATACACCGTCCCTATTTCTGCCGGCTCAACAAATTTTTCTTCGGCTCGATTAAAAACTTGTTTAAGCTGCTGTTGGGTAGATGTAAGTGTGGGATCCAACGTACTTGCGCGGTAAAAGTATCTGGCTGCATTTTCCAAGGAATCTTTCTCAAGGAAATCGAGCCCCTGTCCGAAACTAACTACACTACCTAACCCACAGTGAGGCCCTTCAGCAGATTTTTTCTGTATCTGAGGATCTCCTAAGAATCCGAGGAAACCTAATAGAGCATCAAGTAATTTTTTTTCTAATTTTGGGAATTCCCCCAGTATTCCTTTTACGTCTTCCTTTTTAAGCGTAGTTCCAGTGTTTCCTTCCATTAAATGCATAGTTATGGTGACACTTCCGTATTCTTCGGTAAACGTTATGAGGAGAGCTTTCTCGGCATTCAGATGCGCGGTCAGGTCAGGGACATCAGTGTGATTGACAGTGAAAGGCTCTTTTCCGGTTCCGTGCTCCCGGAGAAATTGATTAATGAGTTCCCGATCAGTAATGGGTTCACCAATGATACGGCTTAGTTCTTCAAT
>JAZDOO010000320.1:0-2728 GCA_043798555.1 Pseudomonadota bacterium
ATAGGCCTTTTTCACTTCCTCGCTCTCCATCACTTCTTTGGGGATGCCTTCGGCAATTTTTCTCCCATAGTTGAGAACGATCACACGATTGGTAATTCTGAAAAGTTCTCTCAGCCGGTGCTCAATCATGATGATCGTTAAGTTCTCGGACATCAGTTTTTCGATGATTGGAAGGATGCTCGCCACCTCGGCCATACTCAGTCCTGAAAAGAGTTCATCGAGAATGATCAATTCCGGCCTTAAGGCCATGCACAGAGCCAGCTCCATTCTCTTCAGATAGCCATGGGGAAGCACACTGGCCATCTTGAATGGTACGAACGAATCCCGCTCAAACCCCACTTCTTCCAGAAGATCAATGGCAATGGCATCTCGGTCGCCATATTTCCCGCCTGCCAACCGTTTCACTCTTGGCGAAAAGAGAGGGATAATCAGGTTCTTAAAAGCTGGAAGCTGATAAAAAGGCCTGACCATCTGGAAGGTTCTGGCAATTCCAAAATCGGCAATCTTATAGGGCATCCATCCGGTGATCTCTTTCCCCTGATAGGAAACCTTACCCGTATCCGGTTTGACAAATCCGGTGATCAGGTTGACGAGCGTGGTTTTTCCGGAGCCATTCGGTCCGATGATCCCAAGTATATCGCCCCTGCGCAAATCAAAACTGACCGCATCAACAGCCTTCACCCCTCCGAACTGTTTGCTGAGATTCGAAACCTGAAGAAAAGGAGCTTCTCTCATTTCTCCACCTTCACCCATCGTTCAAACTGGTGGTATTTCCTCTGGATGTAATGAAAGATGCCTTCCGGAAGGGCGACGGTGAAAATGACGAGGAAGAGACCGTAGAAGACAATCCTCAACCCTCCCACACCCCGCAATACCTCTGATAAAGGAACTAAGATAAAGGCACCAAGCATCGATCCGGCAAAGGTCCCCATGCCACCCACGACCGCAGCAGCAATGGGTAAGATAGAATAATCCAGTTCGAACACGGGCATTCCCACAAACATATAGGTATGGGTCATCACTGCCCCGGCAAAGGCTCCAACAGAACTTGCCATAAATAAAGCCTGGGCCTTATACCAGTAGATATTAATGCCTCCTCTCATGACAGAGCGGTCATTATCCCGGATGCCTCGCAACACCAGCCCGTAATCGGTGTTAATCAATCTCCGAAAAATGAAAAGGACGACCAGAGCGGCAATGAGGCTGAGGTACAATTCAAACCGGGTGCTGGGAAGAGAGGCCAGACCGCTGAGCCCCTCTGTCCCGCCGAAGATCTTTGTGGCTTCGATAATGCGTACCAGCATCAACGGCAAAGCGAGAGTGACCATGGCAAAGTAGATACCTCTCAATCTTAAAACGGGAAGTAACAAAACAGTGCAGACCACTCCCCCTCCAATCGTAGCAATGGGGATGGTCAAAAGAGGTGATAATTTAAAATAATGGTTCAATATACCGGCAATATAGGCGCCGACCCCGAAAAAGAGGGCCTGGCCGAGAGAGACCATGCCAACCGAGACGAGGAGATCCCAGCTCAGAGCCAGCAGGGCAAAGACGGCTGTTGAAATCAAAACCTTCTGCCAGTAAACTCCGAGAACCAAGGTTAATATGAATAACCCTAAAATCGGAATCGCCCTTGGCACCAGAAGATAAAGCATCTCCCGATAAGAGAATAAGGCGTAGATATCCTCTGCCCTTGCTTTAATGCCCCGATCAATTCGCTCTTTTCGGTATTCCATTGTGGGTTTTATGCTAATACCTGAATATTGCGTCAAATTAAGATTTACTGGAGGAAAATAGTGGACTAACCATCTGGGACCCTCTATATTCTTGGGTGAGAGAAAGCAGCAAAAAAACCAAGAATGAAGGAGGAGGTAACCCAAATGGTTAAGTCCGAGAAACAGTATAATCAAAAAAGAGGCATAAAACAAGGGGAAAAAGAGCATAGCCGGAAGACCAGAAAAATCAAGGCTTCCACGCCACATGGGTATACGAATGAGTATATGAGCCCTTACGGAGGGCTTTTGCCGTTAGTCAAATTATGGGATGGGTTGAAATTTGAGTCTTTATTTTCAGAACTCTATTGTGAGCCTCGTCGGGAGACCCAATATGGGAGCCTCTTTTTCATCAAGGGGCTTATTTTACTACTGTTTATTGGGTTTTGTCGGCTGAATCATTTTGTTTATATTTGCGGGGATCCGATGTTACTGGGGATATTGGGGGTGGAGCAGTTGCCGGTGGTCAGTACCTTTTGGCGCTATCTTCAATCGATTGGGCAGAATCAATCGTTGAGTTTGTTACGATTGATGGGGGTCTTGAGGGAGAGAGCCTGGAGGAGTCTTGGAATTCACCATGAGAGGATACACATCGATGTGGATACGACGGTGGAGACGGTGTACGGTTCGATTCAGGGGGCGAAGCGGGGGCATAATCCGGGGCATCGGGGGAAGAAAGGGTTGAGACCGGTATTGGCCTTCATTTCGGAGACGCGGGAATATCTAACAGGAAAGCTTCGTCGGGGAGAGACGATCTCAGGGCGAGAGGTGGCCAGACTCATTTTATCTTTTGGGAAGTTGATTCCGAGTTGTGTGAAGCAGGTCATTGTCCGGATGGATGCGGAGATGTATAGCTGGGCTGCGGTGAAGGCTTGTCTACGTCGAGGGTATGATTTCATCATTTCGGTGAAGCGGACGCGTCCTCCGTTTGATCCGAAGGGGTGGTATAGCGTGGG
>JAZDOO010000308.1:0-3054 GCA_043798555.1 Pseudomonadota bacterium
TTCTCCAGTGGCCGGATTCCTCCCTTTCCTTGCCTTGCGTTTCTGAAGGACTAGTTTTCCGACCCCAGGGATGGTAAAGGATCCGGTCTTCTTGGTTTCAGAAACAGCCAGGGAAGCCATCTCGTCGGTAACCGCAGAGGCCGTCTTTCTATATAGATTAAATTGTTCAGCAAAAGTGGTCACGATCTGAGCCTTGGTCATGGGCTTTTTTGGCATTTGTCCCTCCTCTTTTGGAAATGGGTTTCAATTCAGATGGTTGTAATATACGAGAAAAGGTCAGAGGAAGCAAGTGGGAAGTTTATCTCACCCCTTTGTGATTAGCCTTCCGAGTTATCGCTTCTCATCTTCTTTCAATGCTTCCTCTCTTGTCTTCGTCCATTGCCGGTTCTCCATAATCACTTGGTCTACAATCTCTCCGCACAAGATGCATCTCCACCCCCAGAAATACTCCTGGAGACCGTAAAAGTTTTCATAGACCATCAAACCACCACAACGATGGCAATTCACGGAAGCTCCCAAATCTTTTTCCTCTTTGCTCAAACAGGTGGGCTTTGGATTTGGTTACTTTCTATCAAATTGTTCCGTTGCAAGCGAGGTATTTTTTTTCAGAGGTAAATTTTCTATCCTTGCTACCACATCTGGTGAAGAGAAAAATCGGCAGCGGTAAAAGAGACTGGTCGATATTGCCAAATCAGCCCCAAAGGGTATGCAAAAGGTCTCTATTGACCCCCGCCCCCAAATTTAGTAAACTCCAAAAAAGATACCATTGCCCCAAAGATGAGCTATTAGAGAACAAATCATGATCATTGATGGGGGGACAGTGATTACCGGGAGCTTCAATTTTACCAAGGCCGCTGAAGAGAGTAATGCTGAGAACCCCCTGGTGATCCATGACAAGAGATTGGCTGAACGGTATATAAGGAATTGGCAGGACCATGAGAGGCATTCGGAGGTTTATGTTGGGAGGGGGCGGTAACACCTTCATAAGGGAATACACAATGAAACAGGTCAATTTCGAACCGAAGAGAAAGACATTAGGAGACCATCACAGTGAGAACGCGTAAGAATATCACCACCCCGAACACCCCTAAAAGGAAGGGGATCAAGGAAGAAAGAAAAGAACTTATCAAACAAACGAAAGACAAGATCCTTAATATCAACCGAGCTAATGAGGAAGAGGGAGGGGAATGTATTATCTGTGGTAACGAGATCAAGAAGAATCAATCTTTCAGGGCTCTTCCCAAAGACAAGAGCTGCCAAGAAGTGAGGTTTTATCATGTAAGGACTTGTGGCCCGGGATCGGACCATTGGAAGGCCTTCAAAGCCAATGGTAAAAAGGCTCCTGACAAATCTTTACTAAAGGGTCAATTAAGCTTCAAATGGAAGGCGGTAACAAAATGAACAAAGCCGACTTGATCAGGAAGGTCTCAGAAAAAGAGAACATTCCGATAAAGGCAGCCGCAACCATCGTGGACAACCTCTTTGACAGTATGATGGAAAGCCTGGAGAAGGGGGAACGGATTGAGATTAGAGGCTTCGGGAGTTTTGCCGTGAGGCATTACGACGGTTACAAAGGTCGAAATCCAAAAACAGGACAGATCGTAGACGTTCCTTCAAAGAAACTCCCCCATTTCAAAGTCGGGAAAGAATTGAGGGAAATGGGGAACGGGGAGCAACCTGATTCTTCTGAGGTAAACCTTTGACATGGATGAGAATGCTAGCATAGATCGACTTGAGGAACTGGCTGAAGGATTTGGGATACAGATCCGCTATGAAGCAATAAATCTTGATGAGGAATCGGCATATGTAGCCGGGGGACTGTGCCAGTTAAGAGGAAAGTACCTAATAATAATCAATTCCAGATCGCCAATGAAAGAAAGAATCCAAACTCTGGCAGGGGCATTGAAATACTTTGACCTCGACCAGGTCTATATCAGGCCAGCCGTTAGAGAATTATTGGATAAGGTTCCTCCTTCTTCTATAAGGCCCAATGTCAGCGAGGAGAAAACTTTATGGCAAGATGAGGCAAAGGATGGAGGAATTTACTGAGGGAGTTTTATATGGAAAAAAATGTGGAACGTTGTTTAAAATGTGGGAAACAACAAGGGTTGCAGGGTGTTGCTCTGACTATTGGGAGGAGAACATTTCATCTCTTTTATCTTTGTACTGAATGTGAAAATGTCGGCGTTGAGGAATTGTTAAGAATAATTGAACGATATAAAGATCCGAATGTGTCGGAATCCCGGTCACAATAGATGCCGCTCACGCCATAGCACACAACAAGGTCGCGATCATCGATGGAGAGACGATGATAACCGGTAGCTTTAATTTCAGAGTATCATATCCTGATTTCCTAATGGAGTTAATATAGAATATAGAATGTGACCAAAAATGGAGGTTTATTGTAAGAAAACGACCCTGACCCTACAATAGAGGTTTTTACTCCATGCGGTTTTTAGCTTACTTTAAAAGGATGTTCAGGAGGGCTCCAATGACAATGGGCAAAGTCAAGTGGTTCAATGACAAGAAGGGCTATGGATTCATAACGGCGGAAGACGGTGAGGACGCATTTGTCCACCACTCTGGCATTCAGGGTCAAGGGTTTAAGTCCCTGAAAGAGGGTGACGAGGTTGAATTTGAAGTCACCAAAGACGCCAAGGGTCCTGCGAGCAGGGATAGATCAATTGCCATTTGGATTTACCTTTGGTTAAATCGCAGTCATAAAGCCAACATTATTTTTTATGCTTTTTCTATACTTTCATAAATATTAAACCACTGAGGGCTCTCTTCTACCCAAAAGGTCAAATTTCGTGGTATGTTTTTCAGAAAAGATCGTTTTAAACAATATTATACGGAATCGAGATAAATTCAAAATCAATTATTCAGATTTGCCCGGAGTATATCCAAATTAAGGATTTACGGTTGAAGAACTAAACCGCTGCGCGGTAGAAACAAAGGTTGCGCACCGTTTTTTTAATTGATACCCGTTCGATTTGGTGTTAAAATGCTTGCGTTGCTAAGTTTTGGCAACTTGCAAGGGAAGTTCCCCGATTG
>JAZDOO010000333.1:0-3318 GCA_043798555.1 Pseudomonadota bacterium
AGTGCCAGGGGATGGCCCGCAGGATAGGGTTATGAGCCCGGCGGGGGTAGAAGACATTCACCTTGCCCCGGCTGACCTCAATGGTCCCTTTTCCATAGATAAAGTGACGGTAGAGAGTAGGGGCATCACACTCTTCAAAACCGCGCAAATGCCGGGCTAACATGGTATATAGCGTATCCGCCATCATGGTCAACAAGACATCGAAATGGACTTTGATCAGGATAGGCGGGGATAAGGCATTGAGGTGGATTGAGAATGGGGACGGAGTTGAAAATTAACACTTAGTCTCCTGTCCTTCCATGTTCTGAACGGCTTTAGCAATGGCTGAAGTACATACCCCTAATTGCCGGGCAATCTCAGCCTTCGAAACTCCGAACTCATGACTTAAATGGTATGAAATCTTCGCTCGTGCCGTTGAACCCTTTCTGGTCCGTGTTCCCATCCGCAACTCATGTTCCGCAACACCTTAAATTTACATATATGTAAAGTGCTATTTTTCAACTACGTCCCATCAGTCTTTACTCACAAACATTCAGAGACTGATATGCGATCTAAACTTTCCTTCGAGACCTTCAGAGCTGGGGATCACGAGGGAGGACGCCCGAAGGCTTTTAAACAATATTCTCATTCAAACAAGGCGTACCCAGACGAATCCGCGTCCTCTCGACGATGAACTGCTCTCGTATATTGAAAGGGGTATTTAATACACACGTAGAATTAACTTTGACATTTAGATCGGCTCCCCTCACCCTTCCCGTTCGGCTGAGCTCACGACGAAGCCCTCTCCCCTCGCAGGGGAGAGGGAGGGGGTGAGGGGTCAATTTCAAAGGATTTAATGCGTTTGTATTAGTTTTGTTCCTATCCACTCACGGTGTGATTGGCAAGCTTCTCAAGTGCAAGGACCATGGCGGAATGGTCTAAGTCACTACCGCCCTGCGCTGCTACTGCATTGAAGAGCTCCTGTGCTGTGGCGGTGTTAGGCAAGCTCAATCCCATACTGCGCGCTGCTTGCAAAGCCAGGTTTAAATCTTTTTGATGCAATCGGATACGAAATCCAGGATCAAATTTACGCTTAATCATCCTTTCGCCATGCAATTCTAAAATACGGCTTTGAGCAAATCCTCCAAGCAGTGCGGCCCGTACCTTTACTGGATCGGCACCTGCCTTGGAGGCAAATAAGAGAGCTTCCGCAACTGCCTCAATGGTGAGGGCAACCACAATCTGGTTGGCCACCTTACAAGTCTGACCGTCCCCATGACCACCAATATGAACAATGTTCTTGCCCATCAGTTCAAAGTAAGGTTTCACTTCGTTGAACACCTCAGGAGGTCCTCCTACCATAATGGAGAGGGTGGCATTCTCAGCCCCCACCTGGCCACCGGAAACAGGCGCATCCAACATCTTCACACCCATTGCGGTGAGCTTTTTCGCAAATCCCTTGGTAGCAATCGGAGAGATAGAACTCATATCTACGACGATGGAACCTGATTGAAGCCCCTCTGCCAGTCCATCAGGACCGAAAAGGACTGCTTCGACATCAGGCGTGTCAGGCACTATAATGAAGAGGATGTTCGATTTTTGCGCTACTTCTTTGCTGGAACGACATGCCTTGGCACCTTTCGTACATAGTTCCTTAACCGGTTCAGGTGATAGATCATAAACCTGGACCGTGTGACCAGCAGCCACCAAATGGCTGGCCATTGGCTTACCCATTATCCCTAAACCAATAAATCCCAGCTCTGTCATTATTTTCTTCCCTCCTTTTGATAGGGTTTGATCCATTGGAGACCATCCTCCGTTTTGCCGCTCATTCATTTTTATCATGACCCATCCATGGGAAAAAAGAAAGAGGGAGACGTTTTTGAGGAAGCCAGGAATGGGTTAAAAGTTTTTTTAGTTCGAGTGTCTTCAATAAAAAATTGGCCCTATGAAGTAAAAAATATCTCTCTTGATCAATTGATTGAAAGGAGGGTATCATATTTTTGTCAAAGATCTAAGATTTACCCCGTTAGAAAGCCCCGCCATTTATGGCGGGAATGTAGAAACAAAATGTTCATTCATTGTTTACCCCGTAGAGTAACGTATGGATTAATCCTTGTTTTTGCACGCCCCTTGGTTTTCCGGTCGGCTGCAAAGGCCCGGAATCCTTATACTCACGGGGTGAAGGGCGGGGTTAAAGCCCCGTCCTTTCTAATGGGGTTTACTTTTTGAACTGCTGGTAAAAGGTATGAAACATAATTGGAGGAAGTTAACATGGCAAAAGAGATAAAACTTCCAAAGCCAAAAGAAAAAGGATTAACTTCAATAGAAGAAACCCTTAATAAAAGAAGATCGGTGAGAGATTATAAGAAGGGGCCATTGGGCTTGGAAGAAATTTCCCAGCTCCTTTGGGCGGCTTCAGGTAAAAATCTGTATCGGAGAACTGCTCCTTCAGCTGGAGCCACCTATCCTTTAGAAACCTATTTGGTGGTGGGAGAGGTGGAAGGGTTAGAACCAGGAATCTATCATTACTCTTTTTCAAGCCACCGTTTGGAAAGGATAAGAGAACAGGATATTCGAAAAAAATTATGTCGGTCTGCCTTGGGCCAGAGTATGATTGAAGAAGCTCCCATCGATATCATCATTGCCGCAGATTATGATCGAACGACTGGCCATTACGGGCAAAGGGGTATTCGCTATGTTCATATGGAGGTAGGCCATGTGGGGCAAAATATTTCCCTTCAGGCTAATGCCTTAAGCTTGGGAACAGTGATGATCGGAGCGTTTGAAGACAATCAAGTCAAAGAAGTTTTAGGGATAAAAGAAGAACCCCCTTTATATCATTCCAGTCGGTAAAATTTGAACAGGCTGCTGAAAAATGTCCATCTGCGGCGTTCCCTGATTAAAGCACGTCTTTGTTGATTTCGATTTTGGCTTTGGCCCGTAGTTGCTGGAGCCAGTTCTGGAAAGATTCCTCTTGCTTCTGGTAAAGTAGCCGTTTTTGAAGATCCATCTTAACGGATGAAAATTTACTTTGATCAGCGGGGTCCAAGGCTGATAGTCTTACTACAAAATATCCATCCTTTGTCCGAAGGACTTCCTTAGGGGAAGGACTCTTTTCTGTCAGTGAAGAGAGTGTCGACATGAACTCTCCAACAGGTCCAATTTTGGGAACCATTCCTCCCGCGCGAGTGAAAAAACCTGTCTCCTCCATCTGAATCCCTCGATCCCTCACTACCTCCTTCATGCTCTTGCCCGCTCGAATTTGACTGAGAAGATCCTCAGCAACTTGACCGGCCTTCTCCTCACATTTCATTCCAATGACTTTTCTTCTCACCT
>JAZDOO010000340.1:0-3322 GCA_043798555.1 Pseudomonadota bacterium
CTGGAAACACCACTGTTCAATAGGGGTTCGAAGGCATCCAAGACTTTACCTCATTCAGCCCCTGTGTTTATGGGGTTTTTTCCGTGCAAAAAATTTCTTGCACGGAAAGATATTAAAAAATGATGCAAAATTCAGGTAATATTCATAGCCCAGAAAATAATAATGGGAAGGAGATCAGCGCGATGAGAAAATTCGACCAACATTCCATGCAGGAGGTGAAAAGCAAATTGGATGTTGAACTGTTAGGAGTCGCTTCTGTAGAAAAATCAACTTTAAAAGAACTAAAAGAGAGAGCCACCTCGCTTTTGCCCAATGCAAAATCCGTGGTTGTTTTGGGCAAGTTTAATTGAGGGGGAGATATCTTGGTCTTGTCCCGTTTGCAAGGATAACGGGGTTATTTTAGGGTGGAAGGGCACGATTTGGGATTGGTCAGTGAGCGTATAACTAATCTTTGGGAGCGGACGTGCGATTTACGCTGGAGAGCCCGGTCGAAGGGGGACAGGAAAACTGGGGAAATAAGATAGTCACCCTTAATTCCTCCGCACTTCCAAAAAATTTAAATGTAGTGTATATTACAAATCATAATCGATAATTGGCAACCCTATCCATAACGGCCAAATAATTTTACTCATTAATTATGAGGATGCTATATAACGTTGTTAATAATATTATCCTGCAAAAAAGTGATTGCCGGCAGGTTATTGTAGGGTGTACGGGAGCCTTTAAAGACGCCAAGAGGTTTGGTCATTAGGGAAAATATAGCTTCAACATAATTATTGTTCGCGACACAGGAATACTCATGAAAGTACGCAAGGACAGAACTGACCGATGCAGCGGCGCCCTCGTGGCGAGAAGATGAGGGAAAAAAGGAAAAGGAGGTACGCAATGGGAGACAAAGGCAAGAAGGATAAGGACAAGGGTCGGAAACAGAAGATAAACAAACAGGAACAAAAGGCAAAAGGGAAGCTATCGAAGCAACCGAGAAGAATCCCTTGACAGAAAGCATGGTGAGGTGTCCGCCTCGCCCATACGGTCAACATGGTCGTGCCCCTTGATGGATAGGCAATGGCGGACGGTGCCACCTCGGTGGGCTTTTCGGGGAGACAGGGGTTCAAACGCGTGAACACCACAATTCGTGACGAAGTCCGATGCCTGATCACGGAACTTCAGAAAGACAGAGAGGCCAACCATGCCATGCAGGCGACGCCAAATGGCGCGCCTGATGGCAGACGTTATGTTCACTTTCAACTCGTAAGTGCGCCACGAGGCTGCACAAGAGATGAGGGTAGGCGCCTCGGGATTGACTTACAGAGATGGGATTTAACCCACCTCAAGTTACACGGGTAATTCGGTAATCCTCGACCGATATGTTTAAATACTCCAAAGGATTTCCAACCTGCGGGATAACTGGAGCCCCAAACCTTGAATGACTCTGACGCCCCAGGGAGCTTTGGCTTCCAAACTTCTTACCAGTTTCTTTAACTAGGGCAGGGCAGTATCCCCAATAGAAGCATTACGTCATGATCTGATTTTCTGTTTACAAAATAAACAAAAGCAATGATAATATGGTTAAGATCCTCCCATTAAAAAAGGTTTATGGAATTCCCCGGAAAATACTTAAAAGCAGAGAGAGAATCTCGAAACCTGTCCTTGAAGGAAGTCTCCGAATCGACGAAGATAAAAGAGCGCTTCCTCAAGGATATTGAAGACGACCAATATGAGCACCTACCTCATCCTGTTTATGTGAAAGGATTCCTGAATATCTATGCAAAATACCTTGGCCTCGACCCGAATGACATCATTCTCCGGCATCAAAAGTATCAGGAAAGTAAGGATCTATTAAAGGGTCCAGAGTTGAAACAACGGATAACCTTTCCAAAAAAGAGAGCCTCCCTCTGGCTCTTCTTTATTTTTGTAATGATTCTCTTTATCGGGGGTTTGATATATTTACTTCTCATTTAACCCTATAAATCATTTTCTTTCTTCCCCGGAGAAGAAGGAGCCCAAATCGGCTTCTCTGCCATCTCCTCCGACTGTTGAAAAAGAGGAAGTCGAAGATGAATAAAAACGTCAAAAAAGAATTTGAAATATTTTGCGGGAAAGATATCAAACCGGATGACTGGGTATGGTTCAAACGTTGCCATTGATGCTATAAGGCATTTGAGATTAAGAAATCGAAGAGGAAAATAGCGAAAGTCAAAATCAAATTGAGTTGAAAGACTTCGAAAGGAGGGCATATGAAAAACCTATTTCAAGCATTTGCCAGGTATAACGGTAGCGTCAATCAAAGTGTAGCAGAATTACTTGAGCCATTAAAAAAAGACCAGATCATGATGGAAACAAAGGCTTATTATCCCTCGACCTTTGCAACATGTCTCCATAACTTCATTTCTGATCTCAATTGGTTAAGACGTTATAGGGATGCCCTCAAGGAGAATAAAGCTTTAAACAACAGCAAACTCCTTTCTCTCGAAGAGAAAAGCCTGAGGGCGGAATTCGAGTCTGATTACAAAAGGTTCTTTCAATACAGGAAACAGGTCGATGAGCTGATTATCCAATTTGTTAACGAGTTGGAAGAGCATCAAATGAATTCAACCATTCAGTATAAGAATTATAAAGGAGAAGAAATAGAAAAGGAATTATGGAAGACTCTTTTGCACTGGTTTAATCATCAAACTCACCATAGGGGCCAAGTCTCCGTATTGCTTGACTTGATCGGAATAGATCACGATTATTCATCAATGGTTTCGAGGATTTAAATGAAATGTTTCGCCCTTTCTGGTAACAGCAAGTAGACGACGAGGTCGGACCCTCCCGATCGAGCTAAGTTGATTTCGGAAAATTCGTGTGCCCCCAGCCGTTGAATGCTCTACCGGTATTTTACCAAAGGATGAAATAAGTTAAGGGGGAACGATTATGGACGTTTTTACTGCCATTAGCCAGAGAAGCAGTGTGAGAGCTTACAAGGCAACGGATGTCGAAGATGATAAACTAAAAAAGATACTGGAGGCAGCAAGGCTCTCCCCCTCTGCCAGCAACCGTCAGGACTGGAAATTTATCGTTGTTAAGAACAAAGAAACAAAGAACAAACTGGCAAAAGCTGCCTTCGGACAGTCTTTTATCGGGGAAGCCCCTGTCGTTATTGTTGCTTGTGGGACGGAAACAAAATCAATCATGGGCTGTGGTCAACCCACCCATACAGTCGATGTATCCATTGCCTGTGCGTACATGATCCTACAGGCTTATGAATTAGGGTTGGGGACATGCTGGATCGGCGCCTTTAAAGAGGATGAGGCCAAGAAAATTCTGCACATTCCAGAAC
>JAZDOO010000364.1:0-6570 GCA_043798555.1 Pseudomonadota bacterium
TAACCTCAATTGCATTTGTGATCTTCTCGCATGACTCAATACGAGCCATTACCTCCTTCTTGTCACCTTCCAAAATGGATGACTCATCCAGATCCATCCTCAACTTTTTTAATCTCTTAATTACCTTTGTCCGGGCACCTGATAAGCCAATACATTCCCTGCATATATCTTGGGAGAAGGCCTGGAGGGTTGCCAAAACCACATCGCAGCCTCTGAGTTGGTTTTTGAAATAGGTAGCCATTTGTTCTCCTTTTAAAAAATTCTATGGTCGCGCTGGTTCTGTAATGAGGTCTAGCATCTTGCGAGCACCACTGGCAAAGCAACCTGCGCCAATAGTGCAATTTCCAACCGTCTTTTGACAGGGTTGGCTTGTATCCTGCGGCAGGGATTTCAACCTCTCCATAAACCCATTCGCCCTGTCTTCTAACCTTTGCTTGGATTCCCCTGAAAGCGATGAATTGCTAAGGTCTTCCTTCAACCTATTCAGCCTTTTTTGCGCTTTAATCACCGCAGCAGGCAGGCTACAACCATTATGACACATATCCCCGTCAATTGCCTGCAACGCGGCCAGCACACAATTATATCCTCTCAGTTGATTAGCAAAGTATAGCTCCGCTTCCGTTTCAGGCACTTCTTTGGCTACGGTGATAGGTTTAACGGCTGGTTCTGCCTTTTCTGGTATAACGGCTTTCTCTTTTTTCAACTCCTCCACGGGAGCTACTTCAAGCCCTTCTATCTCTTCGATACAGAGCCTTGCTATCTGGGAAAGCTCTTCCGTTATCTTTAAAAGCCGCTTAGTTATAGTTAAGAATCCTCTGCCTTCTTTCATTGGTTCATCTCCTTCCTTTTGTAATTTTACTGCGGGTACTTCTGGCTCCTTTATACCTTTAATGACCTCGTCTATTTCCCAATCCTCAACCTCTTCCGGATGTTCCACTCTCAAGGTAAGGCTACATGATATAGCAGAATCAGAATAAGCACCTGGGTCGTAGAGGCTGTATTCTTTAAATGGCGTTGGATTTTCCTGATAACAGGACCAAACCGCTTTCGTAATAACTTCAGGGTCTGTTTCACCTATAAGGTCTATCAGGGTCAACTGTTCTCTAAACCTAAAAATAGCTTCAAGAGGAATATTGAAAAGATAAGGAGTCATGGCTTGAGAGCCGATGATAGTTCTTCTTTCATCGATGCCGTTTTCCATCAATGCCTTTATTGCGGTTCCAGTATTATGACCCTCTACTTCACTACCACATACAACTAAATAACGTATATTGGGATTAGCCACAATATTGCAGACGATTTTTTCAATTCCTATATTTTCTGTCTGCAGTGTTCCTGATAAGGCTGCCCCAGTCTCAATTGCTACCTTAACTAAATTCTCAATCTCTTTAGGAATGCTCGAAACTTCAGGTGGCATAGTTCCATAAGGCGCATTCAGCAAAACCACAACAGCCACAGGCGAGTAGTCGTTGCCATGGAGATAACATCCCTTCTCAGGAGGATAGGTAGAAGTTGGTTGTACCTTTAGCATGTTATACCTCTTTTTTTCTTATCAAATTTTTTGAAATGATACCAGTCCCCTATTCACTACTCGTAGACGTCCCTAAGATTGCGTCCTCAGTTAAGTGTGAGTGCTTCGGTCCCGGTGTTTTGTGCTTCCCACCAGTCCTAACGCTACTATTCCTCACTCCGACTTCTTGCACAGCACCGCCACGAATTTCGGTCACCCTTATATCGATGGCTACCCCTTCAGCACCCCTTTTTCCTTGCGCCCATTAAGGCTGGCGCTTCTCCTTAATAGCCTGGGTTTAGTTCGCTCGACAAACCCTAAAAGCCCTCTCCATCCAGGGACTGTGCTCGCCTCACCCAATTTGTTACCGAGTTGAATGTGAGATTAGGTGTTGGGCTGGTGGCTAACCTTCACTATAGATCACTTATAAGAACTCATACGCTTTGCTCAATGTAGCCTCACTCTTACTTCTTTTTCTTTGGAGACATGCAGCATTTAATCTTACCTCTGGGCTTTAGATATTCACATTTACTACATCCTTTTGGGAATTCGATTTTTTTCCCTGTCTCTGGACAGATTTTCTCTGCCATAACTATTCACCTCCTCTCTTTTGTACTGTCATGTGACTTGTGCCATTTTCATCATTAACCTTACAATTTTCTGGTTCTA
Organism: Pseudomonadota bacterium; assembly: GCA_043798555.1. GTDB lineage: Bacteria > Desulfobacterota > WTBG01 > JAGOGO01 > JAGOGO01 > JAZDOO01. The sequence continues at coordinate 2,180 of JAZDOO010000364.1, forward strand.
AAATTCTCGTATCTAATCTTTTACATAACTCATGGGTTTCCCGCAGTGTTTCGGCATTTCTATATTTTCAGTATGGCCTTCTGGGAGGCATGGACAATAAAGTTTATCTATCTCCGGACCGGAGATTCCTGGCCCTCAATGGACAACGGGGACCGGTTCTTCAGCGTCACATACCACGCAAATTAAATTTGCCATTTTGCTCACCTCCTTTTCTTCAGTCTTTAGATCTGTTTCTGTTATTTCTTTCATTAATTCTAACGCACCCAGTGCGAGACAACCCGGACCAATTTTACACTTACCAGCTGTCTTCTGACATTCGCTTTCTTCTTCAACATCAATTGCATTGGCAATCTTCTCACATAACTCAATATGAGCCATTATCTCCTTCTTACCATCTTCTGGAGTGGATGACTTATCCAGATCCATCCTCAACTTTTTTAGTCCCTTAATTACCTTTGTCTGAGCGCCTGACAGACCAATACATTTACTACAGATATCTTTAGAGAAGGCCTGAAGGGTTCCCAGAACTACATCACAGCTTCTTAATTGGTTTTTAAAATAAGCAGCCATTTTTTCTCCTTTCTAAAGGTTTTTTGGTGGAACTGGTTCTGTAATGAGATCCACCAGCTTCAGTGCCCCACTGGCAAAGCAACCAGCACCAATGGTACAATTTCCAGCTGTCTTTTGACAGGGTTGGCTTTTATCCTGAGGCAGGGATTCCAACATCTCCATAAAATCATTCACTCTGTTTTCTAATTCTTGTCTCTTTCTATCCGAAATGGATGAATTGCTAATACTTTCCTTCAACCTTTTTAGCCTTTTTTGGGCAGTAACCACCGCAGCAGGCAGACTACAACCGTTATGACATATATCCCTATCAAGTGCCTCAAACGCAGCCAACACACCACTGTATCCTTTCAGTTGATTGGCAAAGTATAGCTCCTCTTCTGTTTCAAGTTCCTCTTTGGCTACAGCGATAGGTTTAATGGCTGGTTCTGCCTTTTCTGATATAACAACTTCCTCTTTTTTCAACTCCTCCACCAAAGTTACTTCAGACACCTCTATCTCTTCGATACATAGCCGGGCTATCGCGGAAAGTTCTTCGGTTACCTTCAGGAGCCGCTTAGCTATTGTTAGTGCTCTTTTTTCTCCCTTTATATGTTCACCTCCTATCTTCTTAAGTTTTTCTGCTGACATTGTTACTGACCGCCCATATGGAGCCATTCCGTGATCAGCTAATGGAGCCAGTGATGATCAGCTAATGGAGCCATTTCGTGATCGCTTAATGGAGCCATTTGATGATCGCCTAAAGAGGCCATTCCGGGATCGGCTAATGGAGCCATCCGGATTTTAAAATTGGGTTTCGGATCTCTCATGCATGGGGTACTTGCCTGACCATTAAATATCAGGTTAGGAGGAAGTTTCCCATGTCCAATCGGAGGTTCGAGATGTACGAGGTACGTCAAGTTGTAGTTCTCATGCGGGGTGGTCAGTCCGACCGTCAAATTGCCAAGAGCGGCCTCATGGGTCGCAAGAAGGCCGGGGATCTCAGGGCTGTCGCTTTGAAGTCCGGCTGGCTGGACAAGACCCAATCTGTTCCCGATGAGGCGGTGCTCGCCGAGGTTCTGGAGGTCAAATCGTGTCGTGCAACAGGGGTTTCTTCTGTTGATCCTTACCGGGATGAAGTTACCGCATGGTCGCAGAGGGGTATCCAGGGGACAACGATTCACGAGGCTCTGGCGCGAAAACATCATTTTACCGGCAGTTATTCTTCGGTAAGGCGTTTTCTCCAGGAGCTTAAAAAGGACAACGTTCAAGCCACGGTCATCCTGGACTTTGCTCCTGGGGAAGCCGCTCAGGTTGACTTCGGCAAAGGACCAGTCATTACCGACACCAAAACGGGAGAGGTTTTTCCCACTTGGTTTTTTGTCATGACCCTTGCCTGGAGCCGGCATCAGTATGCCGAGATCGTGACCAATCAGGATACGTTTACCTGGCTGGGATGTCACCGCCGGGCCTTTGAATGGTTTGGCGGCGTCCCTGCGAAAATAATTATCGATAACCCCAAATGCGCCATTACCAGAGCCTGTTATTATGATCCCGAGGTTCAAAGATCCTATAGCGGTCTGACCGAGGGATATGGTTTTCTCATTTCGCCTTGCCCCCCAAGAGATCCCAAAAAAAAGGGTATCGTGGAATCGGGAGTGAAATACGTAAAACGCAGTTTCCTTCCCCTCCGGGATTTTCGTAGCAAGGAGGATGGCAATGGACAACTTTTGGAGTGGGTGATGGGGACCGCAGGGAACCGCATCCACGGTACTACTCGCGAAAGACCACTGACCCGTTTCATAGAAATAGAGAGGGCTCTTCTTAAACCTCTTCCGGACATACCTCCGGAACTGGCTGTCTGGTGTAAAGCGAAACTCCACGGAAACTGCCATCTGCAGACGGGGAAGTGTTATTACTCCGCTCCCTATCCCCTTGTTCACCGGGAGTTGTGGGTTCGCAGTACCGAAAAACTTGTCGAGATCTTTAATGAGCACAAGCTGGTTGCCGTCCATCCCAAACTCCATCGGCCAGGCGCCCGTTCCACTATGGACGAACATCTGCCGCCGGAAGCCATCGCCTACAAGATGCGCGACCCGCAATGGTGTCTCCGGCAGGGAGAAGAAATCGGTTCCCAGTGTCTCATCATTATAAAAAGACTCTTTCAAGACCGCGTTCTGGATAACCTCCGCGCCGCTCAGGGCATCGTCTCTATGGCTAAAAAATACGGGGCGGTGCGTCTCGAAGCCGCCTGTCTCCGCGCCCTTACCTTCGATAGTCCCAAGTATCGGACCGTAAAGACAATATTGGAAAAAGGACTTGATCAGCAAGAAGCAGTACCTCTCGTCCAAGCCTTGGGTGGGGCCTACACTGGCACCGGTCGTTTCTACAGAAACGGCAGGGAGCCCATACACTGAAAGGAATAGAATCATGAATCCCATGCCGCAATTAATACCGCTGTTAAAACAGCTTCGCCTCTCGGGAATCCTGGACTCAATGGAGATCCGGAACCGCCAGGCGATAGAAGAAAAACTCGCCTATACTCAGTTTCTGGCCCTCCTCCTTCAAGATGAAATGGCCAGAAGGGATAACAGAAAGTTCGCCACCAGACTCCGGCGGGCATCCTTCCGAAACGAGAAAACCATCGAAGGTTTCGACTTCTCGTTCAATCAAGAAATCCCTGTCTCCCTCGTCATGGATGTTGCCACCTGTCGATTTATCGAAGAAAAAAATCCCGTCCTTATTACAGGACCCACCGGCACAGGCAAAAGCCACATCGCCCAAGCCATCGGTCAGGAAGCACTGAGAAAAGGATACGATGTCCTGTTCCAGTCCCAAAGCAATCTCTTGGGACAGCTCCATGCCGCCCGGGCCATCAATGCTTATGGACGACGTTTAACAACTCTTGCCCGCGTCGATCTCCTTATCATTGACGACTTTGGTCTCAAACCTCTTCATCCCCCACAAGACGAAGACTTCCATGATCTTATCTGCGAACGTTACGAACGGCACGCCACCATTGTCACCAGCAATCTCGATCTATCCGAATGGAATGACGCCTTCCCAAACAAACTCCTGGGCGCCGCTGTGATTGACCGCTTGCAACACAATGCCTACTGCGTTGTCCTCGATGGACACACCTATCGGACACCGAAAACAACGCCAACATCCACAATCGCTACTTCTGTCAGAAAGGAAAAATCATGACCGAAAAAATGTCCATCTTCTCTAAAACAACCGGCATTAAAAACCGGACATCTCTTCTCCCGATACCCACTAAACCGGCCTCCAGAGATGGCCCAAAATCAAGAAAATAATGCTTGGCAAAAGGAAGCTTTTAAGCTACTTTTAACCAACCCCGAAACCCAAAAAAAAACCCTTCGGGTGGCTCCATTAGGCCGATCATCCCCGGCTCCTTTAGGGCGGTCAGTAACAGACACGGCTGGTTCCCTAATATCTTTAACAATCTCATCTATCTCCCAGTCCTCAACCTGTTCTGGATGTTTCACGTTCCAGGTAAGGCTACAGGATATGGCAGAATCAGAAAAGGCGCCTGGGTCGTAGAGCTTGTATTTTTTAAAAGGAGTTGGGTTTTCCTGATAACAAGACCAAATCCCTTTCATTATAACTTCAGGGTCTATCTCATCTATAAGATCTATCAATGTCAACTGTTCTCTAAACCTAAAAATAGCTTCAAGAGGGATATTGAAAAGATAAGGAGTCATGGCTTGAGAGCCGATGATAGTTCTTCTTTCATCGATGCCATTTTCCATCAATGCCTTTATTGCGGTGCCAGTATTATGACCCTCTACTTCATTACCACATACAATTAAATAACGTATATT
>JAZDOO010000366.1:0-5113 GCA_043798555.1 Pseudomonadota bacterium
GGGAAGAAATTTATGATCTACAAATTCAGGACCTTGTATGTGAACTCTAATCCTTACGACATAACCCCGAAGAATAACCATGATCCAAGAATAACCAGACTCGGTAAGGTTCTGAGGTTAAGTAACCTTGATGAAATACCACAATTTTTCAACGTCCTTAAAGGGGAAATGAGTGTAGTAGGCCCTCGTCCGGAAATGCCGTTTATCGTTAATGAGTACACTGAATTCCAGAAAAAAAGGCTTAGTGTTAAACCCGGCGTGACCGGACCCTGGCAGTTATACGGGGATAAACAGAAAGCCATTCATGAAAATATCGAGTACGATATTCACTACATTGAAAATCAAAGTCTTATAGGAGACCTAAAAATAATTCTTAAGACTTGTTGGTATGTGATGAAAGAAACAGCCAAGGTATTTCAGCTAAAGAATGGTGGGTAGCGCTCTTGTGGATAACCAAAGAGTTGCCATAATAGATCTTTCACGGAGGGAGGTTAAGTTAGAAGAGATCCCTTTTAAGGTGCGGCGCCAATTCCTGGGAGGGCGAGGAATAAATATGTATTTACTCTATCATCACACCCCTCCTTTGCTTGACCCCTTCGATTTAGAGAATCCGCTCATTGTTGGCGCGGGTTTGCTTTCTGGCCTTCCGTGTCCTTGTTCTTCCCGAGGTTCCATTTCGGGCAAATCTCCAGAGACCGGGTTATTGGGTGATTCAAATATCGGGGGTTTTTTTGCTCCTGAATTAAGGAGAACCGGATATGATCATTTAGTGATCATTGGGAAGTCGAAAATCCCGGTATATATTTGGGTTGAAGACGGAGAAATCTTTATAGAGGACGCTGCGTTTCTCTGGGGTCACGATACCCTCGAGACCATGGAGATCCTAAAGAACAAGCATGGGGATAAGAGTCAATCATTGTGCATTGGGCAGGCGGGAGAAAATCTGGTCAGGTTTGCAACTGTGAGGCATGGCAAGAAAAGTACTGCGGGAAGAACAGGTATGGGATGCCTTATGGGGCATAAAGGGCTTAAAGCGGTTGTAGTCAAGGGGAATAGGGCAGTACCTATAACATATAAACGTGAGTTCCTTTCATATGCGAGGGAGCTTTTTAAAAGGATTCGAAGTTCCAGGGCTACCGGGGTCCTCAATCAGTACGGGACCCCTTTTCTGTTTGACCTTCACAATATCCAGGGGATTGTAAGAACCCTTAATGGCAAGTTAAGCAGATTCGAGGAGGGCCGGAAGCTGAGGTCACCCAACCTGAAGAAGTATTATACTGAAGCCAGGGGCTGCTTTTCCTGTCCCATCCGATGCGAACATCCATACGTGATGCAATGGAAAGAAAAAGGGGAGGAGGTTCGGGGGGAAGGTATAGAATACGGTGTCCTGGGGGCATTTGGGCCTCTCTGTGGAGTAAAAGACCTGGAAGCTGTCTTGGCGATCAACCAACTTCTTAACAAGTATGGCCTGGATGCCTCTTCAACCGGAAATATTATTGCCTGGACCATGGAACTTTTTGAATTAGGCTTGATTACTGCCAAAGACACGGGTGGATTATCCCTTCGCTGGGGAGACCATGAGGTAATCATTACGCTTATTAATCAGATCGCCAAAAGAGAAGGGTTTGGGAACGTATTGGCGGATGGTGCGAAGGTAGCTGCAACGAGGTTAGGGGAGGGGTCCCAAAATTATCTCACCTGGGTTAAGTATCTTCCCCAATCCGATTCAGTAGATGTGAGGGTGCATAAAGGGTTTGCGTTAGGGGTTGCCACCTCTACGAGGGGAGCTGACCACATGAGAAGCCGTCCAACCCTGGAGGCTTTAAATCTCACCGCAGAAGAGCTCTTGACCATCTACGGCGGGGAAGTCTCTAACGATCCTACCTCTTATAAAGGTAAGGCCAGAATGGTTTGGTGGACGGAGAGCTTTTATGCAGTCGCAGATGCTTTGGGCCTTTGCCGGTTTGTTCAGAAATTTAACAGTACTGACCATCTGGGGTTTGAAGAATTTAGAACGCTGATTCACTATGCCACGGGAATGGAGCTTTCACCTGAGGAACTTTTTATTATTGGGGAGCGCATTACTACCCTGGAAAGGATGTTTCTTGTCCGTGAAGGCATAAGAAGGGAGGATGATACCTTACCCTCACGATATTTTGAACCGATATCCTCAGGGCCTTATAAGGGAGAAAGCATTGACAGAGAATGTTTTAATGAAATGCTGGATCAGTATTACCAGCTTCATGGCTGGGATCAAGAGTCTGGAATTCCACAGGAGGAGACGGTAAAACGCTTAGGTTTGTTACCTGAACAAGGGAGTGGGACATGACCCTGGGGGAAATGCTGGAAAGGGCAGTTAAGGCCTTTCCGAAAAAGAATGCCATTATCTACCGTGAGTTAGCCATTACCTATGAGGAATTAAATGACCTGGTTAATAGATTGGCTAATGGGTTAATTGATCTGGGGTTCCAGAAAGGGGACCGGATTTGTGTGATGATGCCCAGAATCCCGGAGTTAGTGATTAGTTTCCTTGCAGTTGCCCGGTGTGGAGGAATATTTGTCCCGCTCAATTATGAGTTCAAGCCTGGGCAAATTAAGAAGATTTTCAACACGCTTCAGCCCTTCGGTTTGATGGCCCAGCACTCTTTCTTAGCAGTACTTCAGGAAGCAATGTCACTGCTTCAATCCTCACCGCAGCACATTATCGTGGCAGGTGGAGATGCATACCATCCCTATTATGAATTTAGGGAAGTCGTAAACACTGGTAAATCTAACCTTCCCCCAAGGATGGTTTCGGAAAATGAGACTGTATATCTTAACTATACCTCAGGCTCCACAGGAAATGCTAAAGGAGCGATCACTACCCATGCCAATATTGAGTGGAATACTCTGGCGGCTATTGATACGTTAGGCTTGACCGTTGATGATGTTCATCTATGCATGTTTGCCCCTTATGCTCATCCCCATGAACTTTTTGCCCGTCCCCTTTATTTAGGGGGTACAATGGTGCTGCTGGATAACGTTTATCCAAAGTCCTTAGCCACTTCCATTTCCGATCACAAGGTAAGCTGCCTTATGGGGTTAGCTCCTTTATACGAGATGTTACTCGATATCGTGACTCATTCAACCTACGATTTAAGTTCTTTAAGGATACCAGAAAGTGGCGGAATGTTTACCCCCATTGATTTATTGCAACGATTTGAAAAGCGCTTTGGGGTCTCTATCATTCCGGTCTGGGGAAGCACGGAAACGACCGGGATCGCGGTTGCCAATTCTCCCCATGGGGAGCAGAGGTACGGTTCCATTGGCAAACCGTGCAAGTATTATGAAGTCAAGATCGTGAGCGAGAAAGGTGAAGAGCTCCCCCCCAATGAAGTAGGAGAGTTGCTATTTACAGGGCCGGCGGTCGTTAGTGGGTATTACAACGCTCCAGAGGAGACGCAAGAATCGTTTACAGATGGGTGGTATCATAGCGGGGATTTAGGGAGAAAAGATGACGATGGGTTTTTCTACTTTGTGGAAAGAAAAAGTGGAATGATTAAGACCGGCGGGTTAAAGGTTTACCCTCTGGAGGTAGAGAATATTTTGAGAACTCACCCAGAGATAAAAGAAGTTGCGGTAATCAGGGCCAGTGAAAGGCTGCGGGGAGAGGTGCCAAAAGCAGTAGTGGTACTAAGAGACGGTGCCCGTTTGACGTCGCGTGAAATCATGCATTTTTGTCAGGAAAGAATGGCCCGTTATAAGGTTCCCCGAATAGTAGAATTCAAGGATGAACTTCCTAAAATAGGCAGCGGAAAGATAAACAAGAAAGCTTTGGAGCTGGAGGAACGTCAATGAAAGCGCTCTTTGTCAATGCTGAGTGGAAGCCTAAGGCAGGGTATAGGTTAACCGAAGCAGAACGAATAAAAAGAAAAGCGTTTACGGGAAATCAGGTGTGGCGTAATCCGCACTTTGAATTTAAAGAGGTACCTACCCCAGACCTGGAAGATGATGAAGTGCTTATAAAAGTTAAAGCTTGTGGTATTTGTGGTTCGGATACCCATCTTTATGAGACTGATGCAGAGGGGTATATCATCTTTTCAGGGGTAGTGAAACTTCCCTGCATAGTAGGTCACGAGTTTTCAGGAATAGTAGAAAAAAAGGGGGGAAAGGTATCACGCCTCAATATTGGTGATGCTGTGGCATCTGAAAGTATCTTATGGTGTGGCTTATGCACACCCTGCCGGAGAGGGGATCTCAATCAATGTCAACAGATTGAACTATTGGGGCTCAGTTCCTATGGGGCATTAGCAGAGTTTATTGCCATTAAGGAGAAGTACTGTTGGAAACTTAATGGGTTAAGGCAGGTTACGCGAGGGGATGAACTTTTTGAGATCGGGGCTCTCATAGAACCTGTTGGTTGTGCCTATAATGGATTGTTTGTAGGCGGAGGGGGATTTAATCCGGGAGATACCCTCGTGGTTTATGGCGCCGGTCCCATTGGTCTTGCTTCCATTGCCCTCGGAAGAATTGCCGGGGCGAGTAAAATTATTGCTTTTGATATGTTAGACAAGCGGTTAGAATTAGCGAAAACCATGGGAGCAGACTTTGTATTTAACTTGGTTCAATTACAGAATGAAAAGTGCAGACCCAGCGATAAAGTATTAGAGCTAACTGGTGGAGAAGGAGCAAATATACAGATTGAAGCCGCCGGAGATGCTCCGCGGACAATCCCGGAAATGGAGAGTTCCATGGCACCCAATTCAAAAATCATTTACTTAGGGCGGGCAGCAACTTTTGGTTCGCTGAATATTAATGTTCTGGTTTCAGGAGCAGGCAGGATTCAAGGAGTCCGGGGTCATGCCGGAAATGATATTTTCCCTAACATAATCAAACTGCTGGAGACAAGGCGATTGAGAATAGGCGATATGATAACTGCACGGTATCAATTTTCAGAAGCCCTTGAAGCCATAAAGTGCTCTACCTATAGGAACGACGGAAAAATTCTGGTAAAGATGTAAGGAAAACCAACTTTTTCGTAAGACCAATAAACTTTTTTAGTTGTCAAGGAGAATGATGGATGAAACTGAATGACCATTTATACTTTTATCAAGAAGGGGGAATGTTGGACTGT
>JAZDOO010000377.1:0-6601 GCA_043798555.1 Pseudomonadota bacterium
CGAGGGCACTCCTGTAATCTTTAGGAGCTCCATTGGGATAGTACGTCACCTCAAAATCATTGCAACGAACCTTAAAACCTAACTCGTAGGGAAAAGAATTCTTGGAGAGAACTATTCGATCCACCGTTTGGCCTTCCATGATATTGACAAACCCCTTAAGTCCGAAAAACGAACCAATGAGCCCCCCACCTAACACTATTAGTATACTAAGATGGGTAATATAAACTCCCAGCCGGGAATACTTCCCTTTTTCAACAAAAAGGTGGAAGGTTCCATTTATAGTGGTTTTCTGAGGGTGACCGAGATGCTTCTTCAAAACGTGCATTACTTTCTCACGGGCTTCATCCAGAGGAATCTTTACTCTTATTGTCTCCAAAAATGGAAGATTCTTAGTTTGATCCTCCTCTAAGGCGACTCTGGTCCGGGAAATGGTTTTCCATGTCCTGGGGAAATTCTTGAAAGAGCAGGCAAGTACGTTAATACAAAGCAGGATGAGCAAACAAACAAACCACCACGAATGGTAAAGGTCCACTAAACCTAAGTACTCAATGGCCCCATAGATTGAAACCGTATACAGCTTGAGATACTCTGAGGGGGGGGCATTCTGGGGAATAACGGTTCCGATGGTGGAAGCTAAAGCGAGAACTATAAAGAAGAATACAGTTAACTTGAGTGAACAAAACAAGTCCCATAGCCTTTGGATAAACGTTTTCTGTGAAGCCATAAACTGCTGCCTATTGTAACATTTTTCCACCTGCCATTGGAAAAATATCTGAGGGTAAGATTTGTGATTTCTTGTTTGGTTATCTTTGAGGGGTGAACGACAAGCAGGAGTCCCTAACTAAAACAAGATCTGGTAGTAAAAAGGTTTCAATTTTTTAATGGTTAAATTTGATCTTTCTATTTATAAAAACACTCATTGCCTTAGCCGAAATTAAATGAGTACAAACTCCGACAATCAAATTATTATTTATTAAAAAGTAAAATAAACTCGCCCAGAGATGATATGGGCGTCAAAGTCGTCAATTCCTCCCATCCCATCCTCATCATAGTCAGCGTACAGGTATTTCACTTGCCAGTTACACTGGGAAGACTTTTTATAATTGATTCCCAATGAATAACTCTGGAGAGTGTAATCGAGGGGTATTTCACCTAAGGTTCCATCACCCCCCAGATTCTGGGTGGTGCCATCACCCTCTGCGTAATTGAGAGTTCCGGTAAAAGAAAGCTTTTCATTCCAGAGAAAATTTACTGTACTCATAAAACTATCTACATCCAGATCATAGGGGAAGTTGCGGTCATCCACTTTTCCCCGAGTCTCTGCCTCAGTATCCTGGTGGTTGAACATAAAAGAAAGAAAGAGGTTCCCGAAAGGACTATATGTGAGCGCAGCATTATAGTTTTGTGTGTCTGTTTCTGCCACTTTGGAGACACCTTCCTTTGAGATGTCATAGTCAACGTCTCTGTCCTGGTATTTAAAGGTCAGAGTGAGCGGACGACAGATACGAACCAAGGTCTTCACCGTAAACTCATTGGTTTGATTATCCCAATCCCCCAGGAAAGCAGGGTAGCCTGGAGTGGTATCCACATCATCATCATAATTCCTATCAAGCTTGCTATATTTATATTGTCCCAAAAGGAAAACAGGGCGCCAGGGTTTTACATTGATCCGGGCTACATGGCTGGTGGTATCAAAGTCCGCATCAGTATTACGATCAAAATCATCAATGAACCCCCTGCTCGACCGGAGTCGTTCACGGAAATCTACGTCTGCTCTTTCCAATCTGGCCTCATAGTCTAAGGTTGTCCGGGGAATGCCGGAAAATTTAAATCCTCCAACGCCAGACCACTTTCTCTCGTTAACGTCGCCGGTCCCGTTTTGGGTAAGGTCGATAAATCCGAAAATATCACGCCGGACATTAAGAGAACTCGCATCCTTATCCGAGTCAACATAGCGGATTCCGCCAAACAAGGTAAGGTTATTGCGAAGGAGATAATTAAGGTTTACCAGAAACATGTGACTGGTTAAATCCGCATCACTGTCAGTGTCCGTCGTGTCAAAGGTGCTCTGGAGCAAACCGGTAACCGGGCTAAAAATAAATTTGCTGTAATCTGCTTCTGACTTCACATCTCGAAACCAGTATTGTCCCACCATAAATAAATTCTTGCCAATGGTACGATCCACCGAGAACGTGGTAGTGGCATTACGAAACTCTGGTCTATCTTCCTGGCGTGCTTGGGTAAAAAAACCCAAATCATTATTGTATTGATTTTGGTCAGTATCGATTCTCGACTCGAATCGTTCTACTCTTTGGGTAAGTGAAACATTAGTCCCGATAAAATTATGACTTACTTGGAAGGTAAAAAGATCGCCTTTATTATACGTATCAGAACTTAATGGAAGGTTATAAAAAAGAACCGAATCCAATTGCCCACGGCGTAAAAGGAGTTGGTCACCGTACTTGTTTTTCCGTTCATAGGTAAAGGAAAATTGCGGTGATTTCTCTGGGTGGAATAAAAATTTAAAAGAAAGATCTCTTCGATTTACGTCCAAATTTCGATCTAACAGAAACGAAGCCGGAGGAAAGGTGTAAAATTCGCGTGCATCGTTAGAGTAAATCTTAAAATTTTGAAAGCCCAAATCTAAACTCCATAAATCCTTATGGCGGAATTGCACTCCACAATGATAATCATCCTCATACTTAGTAGATAAGTCGAAATGGATCTCCGGTCCACCTGGGGGTCGGTGATCAAACGATAAAAGCCCAAGTCCACCTGAGACATCATCAGGTATCTGAAAAAGTTCTCGAAATTTATCCTCGTGACCACTCACTGCGCTTTCAGTAATGGTTGGTTCAAACCGAAAGATATAAGTCCCTCCCCCTTCTCCCTCCTCTCCCTGAGAGGTTGAGAAAAGGCAAAAAAAGAATAACCCGAATAGATAAAGTATATAGAAAACCCGAGTCTTTCTTGACACGATTCAAACCTCCTCCTTATTAAAATCTCTTTTTTACGGACCCAGAAAGTACCGGCTAAAATTCGAACCATGAATCTGCGCGTGGCAGTCAATGCAACGTGCAGTTCCAGCGAGAAGGGTCTGATGGTTAAGTGTCCCGAGGTTGGGGAAATTCCCCTGGAAGTGACACTTCAGACAGAGGTTGCGATCATTCTCGCTTAGGAGCTGATCCTCCACCGATCCATGGGGGTTATGACAGGCCTCGCAACCTTCGCGAAGAGCCTGGTGTTCCCAGACAAAGGGGCCCATTTTTTCCTGATGGCATTGAAAACACTGGTCTCCAGGTTCCATAAAATGCGTGGACTGAACTCCAGTTTCATGGATAGCATGGCAAGAGGTACACTCCATTTTTCCCTCAGGAACAGGGTGGTGATAAGGCAGATAAAATGTGGCTCGGGTATCAAGATGACACTGGTAGCAGGTTTCAGCCTGGGAACGGATAATATATTTTTTTACATCAGGGGCTTCCTCGCCCGCCTTTTCCATGTGGAGGCTCCCTGGGCCATGGCACATTTCACAAACCCGTTCTTTTTCAGCCTCCCCCTCGGAAATAAACCTGCCATGTTTTGTCCGGCTAAACTGGGTAGCAATAGCATCGTGGCAGGCTTCACAAGAATCACTCCCGATAAAACTGGCACCAGGCATGATTGGGGTTTCAATTGTGGTTGGCTTATAAGGGACATTACAAGCCAAAGGAAGCAAAAAAGAAACTATCCCCACCAAGGCCATTAAGCTCCATCTCATTCCGTGCAACAGTCTCTCCTCCTCTTTGGTGTAGTATCAAAAAACCTGTAACAATAAAACCCTAAAAAATGAGGAAGGCGCAACTTTCCCCTTCCTCATTTTTTATCATATTATAGTGAAGCTTGGCAACTTAAAAATCAGCCTTTTTTCTGCGGACAAAATTTGCCAGAGGCTCGATGTCACTCCGCGGTGTACCGCTGGGCACAGGCTGTCCGGTGAGATTCTGATAGCCAGACTGGAGTAACTTTGCCGCGTAGGCGGTATTGTGAATACCGTAACTCCCGTCGTTTAAGACAAACAAATAGTTATAAGCCGCAATGTATTGAGCTTCGCTGGGTGAAACCTGGTTTCCACTCGCATCGTGGAACACGATCGCACCATGACTCGATTCAAAAGTTCCTCCTCCCAGTGAGGAATCGATGGCACCTTTCACCACCTCCAGAAGACCTCCTACCTCGGTCTGAACGCCTTCTAAGACTCCGTCTCCATCATAGTCTCCCCGGGCTCGCCGGTCAAAAGAGGTCAAATTGATGTGGCAGATATTGCAGGCATCGAGGTTCTGAACTTCCTGTCCGTTTACTTCCGCACTCATGTTAAAAGAATGCTCTCCGGTAACATGGTTCAAGCCAGTAACCGAGTTTGTAGCCATGTGGCAGGTAACACACTTGTTATTGACATCATCACCGGTATCAGAAAAGTAGAAGGGGACAAGATCATCACTGGCATGAAAAGATTTTGTATAGGTCACCCCGGAAATTTCCATGGCATTGGTTCCTGCAAGCATATCCCCTTGAGGACTCCCATGGGGAGCACGTTGTCTGGCGGCCAATACTTCGGTCGCCACTCTGCGGCTGTTGTGGCACATGATGCAAATTGCTCCGGCACCGGCATTTTCTACCATCACCCCGTTGGGAAGTTCAGCTGATCCGTGGGCCCGAAGCTGATGCTCATAGCGATTCTCGTGGGGATCATGGCAGGCCTGGCAAATCTGGGGCTGGGGATCTTCCGGAACAAAGGGATCTTTTCCTCGAATCTGGATCTCCACAAACCCCTGGGCAGTATGACATTTGGTGCAGCTTGTACTTTCCACGGCATCTTCCACTAAGGTTGAATGGAGTGAGTAGCGAAGCTGCTCGTTCTTTACATGATGACTCCCTTCATTATGGCAAAATCCGCAAATGGCTTCACTATAACCTTTAGATATAGTGTCAAGCTCACCGTAGTGATCACTTCCTGGGCCATGGCAACTCTCACACTGGATGTTTGAAAGGTTGGCCAATTCAGGAAAATTATTAACGATATTATCCCAATTTCCTGACTGAAGGGGTTGGGGAAAGGTCCAGAATCCATTGGCAATATCATCAAACCCCCCATTATCCGCCTCCGGGGAAGTATCGTACCCAACGGTGTGGCATTCAATGCAACTGGCATTATAATATGGGCTTTTAAGCCCATCAACAGCCTCGGTAAACATCGTGGCATGGCCAGTCCCCAACCAGGGTGTGACTTTGTCTTCCACTAATTGGCCGGCATGGCAGGCCGCACACTTTCTGATCCCTGACCAGGTGGCTGCGTGGATATTGATTGTTTGACCTGTTGTCGTCTCGGTTATTGTGTAATCCCCGGTTGCATCAGGTCTGAAGTGGGGGAACCGGGCATTGATATCTGAAAGCGTAGCCTGAGAAAAAAATGGGCCTCGCAATGTCCAGTTGAATGAGGTCTGGCTTGCAGGCCCGCGAAGGTAAGCCGGGGTTCCCACTGCCACATTTGGTAAACCAGTCGTCCTGATCGGCTCCATTAAACTGATGGCTACTAAATCCGTAGAGGTTACTCCAGCAGCATCAGTTACCGTCAACTGTAACACTACTTCCAAAAAGTTCGGCTGAATTCCCAGTATCCCAAATGTCTCCTGCTCGTTATTCAGAATCATATCAGACATAGCGGGAGTGGTGAAGGTAGGGGTGGAAGAGGTATGATCGGAAAGGGTAACCCTGAGTCCCAGAGTCTGCACCCAATTGTAGGTGAGGGGTGGGGTCCCGGTGCTTCCGGTCCCGTTTAACTGCACCGCGGTTCCGAAACCAACATTTTCCTGGTCCGGTCCAGCATTGGCAGTTACCTGAGCAAAAACCCACCCTGGGTGCATAAATAAAATCATTGGGAGGCATATAAATACCAGCGTAAAGTAGCTCAGGTTTTTCATTGTTTTTCGCATTTTCTACCTCCTTCTTGTTTTGTTATAAAAATAAATTTCAGGTTAAAGTCCATCCCAATATCTCATAACCCTGCTATATTTTTAAGAGTATTCTCCAGGTCTCGGAATAAATACTTTGACTTGAAGAAGCTGTTAAGCGGGAAAGCTATAAAAAAAATCAACGGATTTGTTATCAAGAATGTTGACTAATTTAGTAAATAAACTAATAGATTTTCTTATATTTCATATCTTCTATTTTTGTCAATACTTATTTTAAACCGGATTTAAAAAATTTAGACTTTAATTACCTAAAGAAATCTATAAAGATTAGAGGCGGTAAAACTTGATGAGTTCGTTGGAAGTCAAAATTCGCGGGTTTTGTCATGCTGAGCTTGTCGAAGCATGACGTAATATCAATTACTTATGTTCACCCTTCGACAGGCTCAGGGTGACATCTTCGACTTTTTACGAGGGCGTCAAACTTATCAGCAAAAATACTATTGCAACATAATTTAAACCTAAATTGAGCGATTCTTTGATATGAGTCGATGCCTCATAGCCTGGATTCCCGCTTCCGCGGGAATGACAACGTCAACCTACTGGGTTACTGTCATGCCGGACTTGATCCGGCATCCAGTAGGGGCAATTCA
>JAZDOO010000392.1:0-3770 GCA_043798555.1 Pseudomonadota bacterium
CCGATGATGATGAAGTCATACTTAGTTTGCATATAAATCTTCTCCTCTTACTCTTATATTATCATGAAAACGTTACATGGAACTTTTCACAATTAGAATGGCCTGCCATCTACCGCCCAGGGTTTCTTTACATCAAAATCTTCGGCTATGACTTTATAACAGTTGTACCCCTGGCAGGTCATGCCACAAGCAGTAAAAGGCCAGGCAGTCCCGGTAGCATAAAGCCTTTCAACCGGTGTTCGGTGCCGCGCCAGTTCGGGAACCGGCCGGTTCCGGCCGGTCTGACTGGGGATGTTGTCAATTACTCCCCAATTTCCCACTGGACCCATATTAATTAAACGGGTGCAATCAAAGGGCGTTAATGGGTCATACCCGATAACATTTTCCCAGGTCATATTCGGTGCATATTTGCTCCAGTGTTTAATGACATCTTCAGCATGTTTCTTCTTAAACTCCCGCCACTCTTTTTCACTCAGCTTGTCCGCACTT
Organism: Pseudomonadota bacterium; assembly: GCA_043798555.1. GTDB lineage: Bacteria > Desulfobacterota > WTBG01 > JAGOGO01 > JAGOGO01 > JAZDOO01. The sequence goes on from JAZDOO010000392.1 coordinate 490, forward strand.
AAAACGAACTGTTCGGAAGCTACAGTATACTTTCCCTTGGGAGCTTGTTTGGGGTCAACGATCGAATGTGACCAGACCATCAGATTAAGGTCAGGAGGCATCTTCCCCAACTTCTTCCAGGCATCCTCACGAATCAGGGCTTCGGGATCCTTGGTGATTAAATTTAAGGCCCCACATTTATCAATGTCGGGATTGATTCCTGCAGCCTTATAGTGGGGAAGTTCATGAACTGCCCAATGGTACCAGGTAATGGCAATATTCCTCCTTGATAAGTACTTAACCCTCCGCAAGGTCCGGGGAGAAAAATATTCTTCTCCCATTAACTTGAAACAGAGGGTATAAGGATCGAGGGTGCTCACTACTAATTTTCGAGCCTCGATTTCCGAGCCATCAGTAAGCCGGACACCTCTAGCCTTACCATTTTCAATCAGGACTTTTTCTACTTCATGTTTGGTAAGGCTCTTCCCCCCATTTTCCAGATATATTTTATGGCAGGCATGGGCCCAGGAGTGTGAGCCTCCCTCAATACAGCCATACTGGGTAAACAAAAAATTTCCCAGAAGCTGAGCTATTGCCGCCGCCCCGATATCGGGCGGATTGTTTCCCGACCAGGCATGAACCGTTCGAAGAAAATGAGCAACAAGAGCTTCGCTTTCAAAAAGATCTCGTAACAATTCGATCGGAGATTTCACTGCCCAGACTGGTTCAACTCCTACCTGAGGATCCATCAGTGCTTGTTCGAGTGGATCAGGAACTCCCGCGGGATAAGCCGGATTGTAAATGGTTTTAAGGAACGCAGGCTCAATCTTCTCCTTCCATTTCTTCCACCACTCCATCCAGGTATCTGCATCCCGTTGAGAAAATCGGGCGATTTCCTTAGCCGATTTTGTCTGATCGTAGTCGTAATCTTCCCCATAGATCCCAAGACAGGATTGGTCTTCTTCAAAGATAGAACCGTGGGCAACAATGTAAGGGATCCAGGTCCCTCCTTTCTCTTCAAAGTCAGGAAAATCCCAGGGCATAACCGTGTGGTAGAATTTTCCGACGGTAGCCATATGGGTGTTGGTAATAAATCCGGGTGCAGCGCTCTCCTCGCTCGACCACCCACCCCCGATCTCATGTCTCCGCTCAAAAATACCAACCTCCATCCCCCCGTATTTCGCCAAGTACATGGCTGTCACTAACCCCTTGTTCCCACCTCCAATGATAATAGCGTCAAATGATTTATCCGCCACGTTTACTTCCTCCTCTTTACCTTAAGTTATCCACCATACTTATTGTTATACGATCACTCTCAGTGAAAGGATATATACTTTTGTGTCATAGCGATAACGCTTCCATCTCTTTCTCATCCACGTCATTGACTACATTCAGGGGAGGAAGCTTTTCGGTTCGCAAAAACCTCGGCAGCCGATTGTGAGCCGAAGACAAACCTGCCCGCTTATTAAAGTCCCACTCCGTATCCAGAATCATCTTGCCCAGATTTACCACATCCTCTACCGTAACCTTTTTACCAGTCTTAGCGCTGAGGAGAGCGAGGAGACACTCCAACCCCTTCGGATCATCAGAGAAGGGTATGGAGGCCATAAAGCAAAGCCCGGTCGCATCTATTGCTGCAGTCATGGTAAGGAGCTCCATTACCAACTTTACCTTTCCTTCCGGGCTCAACGGATCAAAGTTTCCTCCCACTTTATAGATTTCCGGAGCAGTACTGTACGCAGAGGTGTGGTCTGCTCCCATGGGAGAAATGGCATAGGTTACCCCCATCCCTTTTATGGCCCTCGGGTCATAGCCAGGGATACCCTGGCCTTTAACCACCGGTACCCTCACTACCCCGTAGGCCTCACCTACTACCCGAGCGCCATTACCAATAATCCTTCCAATAGGAGATTTTTTTCGAATTTCCTGAAGAAGATTTATGGCTCCCTGGCTATCGCCGAAAGGAAGCACTCCCGCCTCCATAGCCACCCCGATGGCAACACCGGTCTCGATGGTATCAAGTCCGATATCATCGCAGAGCCGGTTCAGAAGCGCCAGATCATCCAGATTGCCAATGCCACAGTTGGCACCTAATGCCCAGATGCTTTCGTATTCCAAGCCACCGGTGATCTCCTCTCCCTTTTCATTTCGATAAGTATTCGAACACTGAATCGGACATCCCGCCATACAGTGGTGGGTAGGATTGGCTCCCCGGGCAACGATAATCTCGCGCATCTTTTCTCCGCAAACATCCGCCGCCTTTTCAAACCGGCCGGAGGAGAAATTTCTGGTGGGATAGGCACCTGCCTCATTGATAATATTCACCACTCCATTGGTACCCAACTGGGGTAGCACCTCACTGGTAAGAGGATGCTTCTTAAGCAGTTGAGTGAAGGTCTTCACCGCTTCATTAAAATTTTCTTTATTAATTGCTGGGACCATTGAGGTATCCGTATCGTCCACCACAATAGCTTTCAGGTTTTTCGATCCCATAAGCGCCCCTAACCCCCCTCGTCCCGCCTGTCGAGTGGGAACCCCATCTACATCAGTTACACCAATACAAGCTCCTGCCATAAGAGCTTCCCCCGCTGGCCCGATGGTAGCAACAGCCACTTTTTTTCCGTAAGTATCCTGGAGTCGTGCGGTAGCCTCATAGATCAAAGTGTCTGCCAACTCTTTCGCAGGTAACAATCGGGCTCCATTCTTATCAATAAACAACGTCACTATCTCTTGAGCCTTACCCTCAATGATTATTCCTGCAAATCCTAACCTCGATAGCTTACTTCCCAGGTTTCCCCCGACATTGCTCTCCTTGATACCCCAGGTAAGCGGACTTTTCCCTCCAAAGGAGGTACGCCCGGAACAGGGGCAATTAGTACCACCCAGTATCCCTGGTGCCACCACCAGTTTATTATCTGGAGAAAGAGGATGACAAAGCGGGTCAACCTCGGTTGCTATCACCTGCGAAGTAAAACCCCTTTTCCCCCTAATCCCTGGTATTCCTTTGGAACAGGTTCTTTCCTTATTTGATTTTCATTTAAATTGATTCGCAAAATCTCTGGCATAGTGGCTCCCCCTATTTAATGTTATAGTGAAAGTTAAATAAAGTTGACATAATTCTAAGTCCTAATATCTAAATCCTAAACAAACTCAAAGTCCTAACCTAAGTTCATGGTCAAACGTGTAAAATTGGGTTTATTTTGTCTTTTGCAAAAGTCTATAACTAACAATATCAATTAGTTAGACGGCCGGTTGTTTGAAAACTCATTTGTAGTGCCAAAATCTTACGCATGGTATTGACA
>JAZDOO010000399.1:0-8683 GCA_043798555.1 Pseudomonadota bacterium
TAACTTATTGAAATTATTTATCTTTAATGGTGGAGGCGGGGGGAATCGAACCCCCGTCCGAAAGCGTTCAGCTCAGAGCATCTACATACATAGCCTCTGTATTAATTTTAGCACCTTTATACTCCCAGAGGCAGGATTATAAGAGTGCGAATCCGGTAATATTTTGTCTCAACCCATCCGGATACTGGCTTGAGACTATTCTGCTATGCGGCGCCCCTTCCCGTCCCGCAGAAATAGACGAGAGAGACGATGGCTGGACTATGCAGCCATAGCGTAATTATAATCGTTGGCGATTATTATTTAGGTTCACCGGTTTTTACGAGCCAGTGAGAACTCGGTATGCAGCTTCTGACCTCAATCACCCCCGTCGAACCCATTTCGCCCCCCGGGTGGTCAACTATGTCATTCCGCACCCCCGATATGTTCTCGAGGGCGGGCTTGATGCGGTATCCACGATAAAAGTGAGAAGTGATTTTCCCTTGTTACTATTCACTCATCACTAATCTCTGGATTCCTGCCTCCGCAGGAATGACAGATTTTTCAGTATCTTGAGGTTCTCTTAGGTTATCTTATCTATTATTATATAACTTTCCTATAATAAATCAAATGAATATTATCTCCTCTGCTTAAATTCAGCAGCAGCTTCCCGTTGGAGGTCTCGCTTTCTGATTTCTTCCCGTTTGTCGTAAAGCTTCTTGCCTCGGGCGAGCCCCATCTCTACTTTGACTTTTCCGTTTCGAAAATACATTTTAAGCGGTATGAAAGTATAGCCCCGCTCTTTGGTTTTCCCCACCAACTTTTTTATTTCCCGCTTATGGAAAAGAAGCTTCCGTACCCTTAAGGGATCATGTTGCGAATATCCTGCATGCGAGTAAAGGCTTATATGAACCTCATAGAGAAAAAACTCTCCATTTTTATACCTGGCATAACTGTCCTTGAGGTTTGCCTTTCCCTCACGGCACGACTTGACCTCAGTCCCGGTTAAAACGATTCCCGCCTCGTAGGTTTCGCTCACCTGATAATCAAACTGTGCCTTTTTATTTTTACAGATTAGCTTGATTTGGTCTTTTTTTTCTCCCATACACTATATGCAAATCAATATTCATTAATCTCTAATTCATTGAAAAAAAAGGCGATTTCGGTACGAGCAGTTTCCGGACCATCGGAGCCGTGCACAATGTTTTGCTCCACGTTGTCGGCAAAGTCTCTCCGAATGGTTCCTGCATCCGCCTTAGCTGGGTCAGTCGCTCCCATAATTTCCCGGTTTTTCAAGATCGCATTTTCACTTTCGAGGACCATAACGACTATAGGATCCGAGGACATAAAAGTAGTCAAACTTTCAAAAAAGGCCTTGCCTTTGTGAATCGCGTAAAACCGTTCAGCATCTTTCTTGGAAATGTGAAGCATTTTCATGGCCCTAAGTTTAAAACCATTGCGGTCAAAACGCTTAATAATTTCACCGATAAGTCCCTTTTTCACTCCATCTGGTTTAATAATCGAGAGCGTTCGTTCCATTCTGCACTTCCTCCTTTTGCTGATTTCGTCTATTTGGTTTGTTTGGTCTGTTTCGTTTATTTGGTTTATCGGGTTCTTTTGGTTGGTTTCGTTGGTTTGGTTGATCCTTTTAGGTTTTCCGCTGAAACCGGAATTAGGTTTTAGGTTTTTGGCTTTTCCCTAATCCCTAATCCCTATTCACTATTCCCTGTTATCTGTTCCCTTCCCCCAAGCTGGCCACAGGCAGCCATAATATCTTTTCCTCCACTTTCCCTGACCGTCACTGTGTAGCCGTGGGAGAAAAGAAAGTCCTGGAAAGCATCAACCTGCCGAGGGTTGGGTCTTTTAAATTCTGTCCCAGGATGTTCATTAAACGGGATCAGGTTTATTTTACACCGCAGATGACGCAAAATTCCAACCAGTTTTTGGGCATCCTTTAAAGAATCATTTATCCCAGCAATGAGAACATACTCGAACGTAATTCGCTTCCGGGGAGGGAGAGGGTATTCCTTACACGCCTTAAGCAGCTCTTCTAAGGGATACCTTCGGTTAATGGGCATCAAAAAGTCTCTGGTCTGGTTATCGGCAGCATTAAGCGACACTGCGACATTTACCGGGTTATCTTGACCAAGGCGTCGCAATTCAGGGATCAAACCTGCGGTGGATAACGTTACTCGACGATGGGAAAAACTGAAGCCAAGGGGGTGAAGAATAATTTCCAAGGCTTTCAGGGTATTATCGTAATTTGCCAAAGGCTCCCCCATTCCCATAAGCACAATATTCTTTAACGTAATGGTATCTCCGATATGTCTTATTACCGCATCTACCTGGTTGACAATCTCCGCAGTGGTGAGGTTTCGAATCAACCCATGGCGACCGGTATAGCAAAAACGGCATTTAAGGGCACATCCCAGTTGCGTAGAAAGACAAAGGGTAAAATAGTCTTTCTCCGGGATAAGGACACTCTCAACGCAACCGCTATCTTCCAAAAAAAACCGGTACTTACGAGTCCGATCCTCACTGGTCACCACCAGCATGGGGGTAAGCGAGGAAAAAAAAGCCACCCTTTTTAAATCAGCTCTCATTTTTTGGGGCACGTCTGTCATAAGCTCGATATCAGAGGTTTTTTTCTGATAAAGCCATGACCATAGCTGTCGCGCTCGGTAAAGCTCCCATCCGTTTTGTGTCACAAAGGCTTCCAACTCAGATGAAGTCATGCCTTTTAAGTCTATCCTTTTCATCCTTTTTTAGCTCAACCTCTTAAAAATATATCAATTTTTACTATATATCGCTTTCGAGGAAAAGCAAATTGATAATTTATGTTCTTTTCCCTTTGCATTTTTGCTTGACAATAAGCCTCGATAACAATAGAATTTTTCAATAATTTCGAATAACTTTAATGTTACATAGGAGGTAAGAGTATGCCAAGTCTTCAAGAGCTTCTGAAAGAAGTAGTTAAAAGAGGGGCATCTGATTTGCATATAACCACCGGAAGTCCTCCTCAATTACGAGTTAATGGTAAACTCGTTCCCATGGAAGGTCCTCCCTTTACTCCTAATGATACAAAACAAATATGCTACAGCATCCTGACTGAAGCACAAAAACATCGCTTTGAAGAAGAAAATGAGCTTGACCTTTCCTTTGGTTTGAAAGGCCTAAGCCGATTTCGGGCAAACTTTTTTCTTCAACGCGGTGCTATGGCAGGTGCATTCCGGCTCATCCCTTATAAAATCCTTACGTTTGAAGAATTAGGCCTTCCTCCTATAGTTAATGAATTGGTTCAGAAACCGCGGGGGCTTATCTTAGTTACTGGTCCTACGGGAAGCGGAAAATCTACCACCTTAGCCTCGATGATAAACAGAGTCAATGAAGAACGGCATGAACATATCGTTACCATTGAGGATCCCATCGAGTATCTCCATAAACATAAAGGCTGTTTAGTAAATCAGCGGGAGGTGGGAGCTGACACCAAGAGTTTTAAGCAGGCCCTAAAATACATTCTCCGCCAGGATCCAGATGTCGTACTTATTGGCGAGATGCGGGACTTAGAGACTATTGAAGCTGCTCTTACCGTAGCAGAAACTGGACATCTTGCCTTTGCTACCCTCCATACAAACTCATGCGTACAGACAATCAACCGAATTGTAGACGTTTTCTCCCCCTACCAGCAACCTCAAGTGAGGGCCCAGCTCTCATTTGTTCTGGAAGGTGTCTTATCCCAAACCCTTATTCCTAAGCTGAGTGGTGATGGGCGGGTTTTGTCTTTAGAGGTTATGGTGCCCAATCCTGCGATCCGCAACCTCATCCGGGAAGATAAAATCCATCAGATTTATTCCCAGATGCAGGTAGGACAAGCTAAATTTGGTATGCAGACCATGAATCAATCCCTTGCCGCCCTATATCAACGAAGATTAATTTCTTACGAAGATGCTCTTGCCCGCAGTTCCGATCCTGATGAACTTCGACAGATGGTCGGGCAGGGAACAGCTACCGCGGTAGGGATGCATCGGAGGTAATTATTTTTTATTCTTAAAAAAGAGGAGGAGCTATGCCTGTATTCCTTTGGGAAGGTAAGGATCGAACAGGAACTCCGCAGAAGGGGGAAATCGAAGCGGAAAATGAAGCTGCGGTTCGAGTTCAGCTTCGGGGTAAACGCGTTACGCCTACCCGGATTCGATTAAAACCCAAAAGTCTCTTCAGTGGGAAAGCTGGTGGTGGCGCCCGACAACAAAAGATTACCGGAAAGGATTTGGTAATTTTTACCCGCCAATTTTCTACGATGATTGATGCTGGGCTACCGCTCGTTCAGGGTTTGGAAATTTTGGCTTCTCAGCAGACGAACAAATCCCTCCAAAGAGTCCTCACGGATGTAAAGGAGACAGTGGAAAGCGGCTCCACCCTCGCTGATGCACTGAAGCGGCACCCGAAAGTTTTTGATGACCTCTATGTCAACCTGGTCGCAGCAGGGGAAGTAGGAGGTATTTTGGATACGATCCTTAGCCGCCTTTCGGTGTATATAGAAAAAACTCAAGCCCTGAAGAAAAAAGTCAAGGGCGCAATGCTCTATCCAGCAATTGTCATGGGAGTAGCGGTAATAGTAATCACCATCCTTCTTGTTTTTGTTATTCCCATTTTTGAGAAAATGTTTGCCGAATTTGGCAAGGAGTTGCCAGCGTTTACCCAGATGGTGATCAATTTAAGTCAATGGCTTAAAACGTGGATTGTCCCGCTCTTGATTTTTCTTGGATGCCTTGGGTACGTCCTTAAGAGGTTTTACAATACCTCGAGGGGGAGGGCGCTCATAGACGATCTTATCCTGAAATCTCCGATTTTTGGTGATCTCATTCGAAAAGTTGCGGTGGCTCGATTTACCCGAACCTTGGGCACCATGATCAGCAGTGGAGTTCCCATCCTGGATGGGCTGGATATTGTGGCGCGCACCGCTGGGAATAGGACCATCCAAACGGCTATCGAAAATGTGAGGAAGAGCATTGCGGAAGGGAAAAATATTGCTGAACCCCTGGCGGAAAGTGGCGTTTTCCCTCCTATGGTGGTGCAGATGATTTCAGTGGGAGAAGCTACTGGAGCCTTAGATGCGATGCTTTCAAAAATCGCTGATTTTTACGATGAAGAGGTGGATGCAGCCGTGGAAGCGCTTACCTCCATGCTTGAGCCTATGCTCATGGTATTTTTAGGAGGAGTAATCGGAGCGCTGGTAGTGGCAATGTACCTTCCCATATTTACCATGGCTGCAGCCATCGAATAAGGGTAAAGCTTATACCCGGAAGCAAACAAGTCATTGATTTTTTCTAAATTCCTTTGCGGAGTTCTCCATACTTTTTTTGCCGCTGACGAAAGGTCAACCCCTTCGCTTCCAGGTTGAAGGGTATTTTTTTCCCTTTCGATCCCCTGCCTTTAACTCATTGATAGGTAAGCCACTGGTTTTACCAGTGAGACTCTCAAAGTTTTGCTCCAATGGCTACCTGCTTCTCAACACCGAAACATTCTCTAAAGTCACCGGAGTAGCCCCCAGAGTGATCAGGTTTTTGTTAAAATCGCTCTCCAATGTGTAAAGCCGCTTTTGCCAGGAAAGAATTTTCTGGCAAAATTGTTCGGTCTTGCTATTGGTTTCAGCATAGGTTACAAAGATATGATCAGCCAGTGCAGCCACAAATTGATTCCGGTAAAGAGCCATCGCAACCGTTGGACGGATTTGATTTTCTTTGAAAGGTGACAGGATAAGTAATCTTCCTTCCACGAGGGGTTTACGGTATTCTCCCCGAATTCGCATTCGCTCAATGCTTCTGGCCGGACAGAGGATAACCGGCTGGCTACCGCGAAGCAAAATCCTCAGGCACTCCTTTTCCATTGGCGAATGAAAACCACCGATGACGGATACCCCCTCCTCCCGTAACTTCTGTGCAAGATCGTAGGTCTGGAGAATAATATTGCCGGGGCACTTCACTGAACAAAATAAGGCCAATTTCCGGTGCTGAAGGATGTCGAGGTTACCAATAGCGAATATGAGTTCCGGAGCATCGTTACTGAGATATTGTAGCAAGGTAGGAGGGTAACCGCAGTCACCCTTATGGATTTTTATGATATTCATAACAAAAAATTGATAATGTTTCCTGAACGGTTATTTAAACAAGGAGATATTTTTTTAAATCATTCCTCCTCCCCTCCCAAATCCTCCCCTCCCCATCCGGTTATTAATTGTAGGGGCACGTTGCAACGTGCCCCTATTGGAATGATTATTGTTTTTACCCATGGGCTATTGCTCCCAAAAACATCCTATTTCCGAAAGAAATTGTAACCAGACATCCGGGATATTGGCTGCCAAATCCGCAATATGAGCTTCTTCGAGCATGAACCCATAAGCATGGACAAAGAAATGTCTGAAAGTAAGGTACTTGTAAAGGTTATCGGTCAGCCCTTCCGATAGAATCCCCGCTGATAAGCACAGATTCAATAAGTCCTTATGCCAAGTAGCTGAGGTGGGAATATCCGTGCCCTTGGCTTGTAAAATTTGCTTCAAAATATTTTCCATCCCACTATAGATGTTATGGAGAAATGTACCAATAGCAGCTAATTCAATAACCGATTTCTCCTTCCTTTCCATGGCAGATTGGAGATTAATCAACGCTGTTTCAACGTTCTCTTTTTCTGCCAGAATCTGTTTCTGCAGTTTATCCATAAATTTTTTCCCCCGTTTCCTCAACCAGCTCAGTAAATAATGATTTCTTTGAAAGATCAATGAGGTCCACAGGTTTAGATAGGTGCTTGAATAACTCTGCATAAAATGTGAAGAAAAGCCGGGGATCAATTCCTTTTACTCCGATATCTATATCACGGGCTTCTTTATCTTTGCTGGAGGAAGATCCAAATAAAATGATGGTAGAAACCCCATATTTTTTGGCAAATCTGATGATAGTATCTTTATCTCTTTCTGTTATCATCTTTATAACCTCATATTTTGAAGGTTCCTTTGAAATCAAATATCTCCCGAAGGATTGCACCTCACCCCTACAAAATCCGAATCCCATTTGTCGGGGCCATATATTTCCCAATGTAGGGGCACGTTGCAACGTGCCCCTACGGTTATTCGTCATCATTATCCAAAATTTCCCGCCCCATGCGGTATTTGATGTCATAATTGATGATATTGTAGGGGCAGGTTTCAAACCTGCCCTTTCCCTCCTTTTTCCCTCGGTTATCTTTGTCTAAAATTGTAATCAGTACCCTTGCCTCCTTTATTGGCATTATCTCTTTGATCGGGATAATTTTACCATTTTTATATATAGCCTTTATTGTTTTGTACATAAAATTCCCTTTCTGGCTGGCAATATTAACAAATTACTATATCTTACTAATATGGCAAAAATTCTCGGGTAGTGTAAAGTATTTTGTGTAAATTTGCGAAGGTATAGAATAAGGAGATAAAAAAGGATTCAATTTCCAGGGATTAACATTAAATCCTGACAACCCTAAGATGGTTGAACGTCCTACGTATAATCATCACAATATATTAATCAATAAATTTTTCTTGACAAATTTATTTTATGATATAAAAATTTAAACTAAAAATCGCTCCGGTAGGGGAGGAAAGGATTGCTAAATGTTTATCCTTTCATCCAGCAAATTATCCGCTTTGTTTTCCCTACCGGGACGTAAGAGGGAGGGATAAAAAATGAAAGGCATTTGTCCCAACTGTGAAAAAGAAACTGAGCTTAAATTGATTCACAAAGAAGAGGACATTAAGATCCGAAAGGAGCTTGTCAAAGTTGAGGTGGAATATTACCAGTGCATGGAGTGCGGAGAAGAGTTTGAGGACCCTCGCACTGATGATGACCCTTTGGACAGAGCTTATAGAGAGTACCGGCGTCGTCACGGAATGACCCAGCCTGAAGAAATTAGGAACTTTCGGAAGAGATACGGGCTTACTCAAAATGAGATGACTCATCTTCTGGGGTGGGGCGGGGCAACCTTGAGCCGGTATGAAAACAGAGCCCTTCAAGACGAGGCTCATGAAAAGACATTGCGTTTAGTCATGGAACCAAGAAATCTTCTAAAGGTTATTGAACAGGCGCCTGAGGCCCTTCGTGAAGATAAGAGAGACCGTCTTATCAAGGAGCTTAGAGCAGCAGAGGAGGAGACGTGTTCCTTTGAGAGAATATTTGAGGAACGTTTTGGAAATTATGAGGCAAATAAACTAAGTGGTTACAGAAAGCTTGATCTGGCGAAGCTCTTTAATGCAATTTTATTTTTCTGTAAAGGAGGAGTGCATAAAACTAAGCTTAATAAGCTCCTTTTTTACGCTGACTTTAAACACTTCAAAGAGTATGTGGTATCCATTACAGGTACCCGGTATGCTCATATCCCTTTTGGCCCGGCTCCAGATAAGTATGCCCATTATTTCGCCACCCTTATTGAGGATGGTTCAATAACTGTTGAGGAGAAGATTTATTCTGAAGATGCAGTAGGGGAAATTTTTATTTCCCATAAGAAACCTGACCTTTCGTTATTCTCCGTGAGCGAACTCAAGATTCTCGCTTGGGTTAAAGAGTATTTTGAGAAATTTACGGCTAAAGCAATAACCGAGTTTTCCCACGAAGAAAAAGGCTACAAAGAAACTCCAAATGGAAGATTAATATCCTATGAATACGCTGAAGCACTAAAAATATAGGAG
>JAZDOO010000404.1:0-2373 GCA_043798555.1 Pseudomonadota bacterium
ATTCCATTGCCGGCATGACCTGTACGATTGGGGATTAAGGAATTGAGGAATTGGGGGATTTTTATATAAAAAGGGACTAAACCCAAGGAGCAGAAAATGATTGAGACAAACAATAAAAAGGAGCCCTCTCCGGAAAAAACCAAAAAAAATATTGAGGAACTCCTCCGTGAACGGAAAAAGCTGGATAAGGTGCTCCAGTCAGAGTTCAGCCGGGAAGCAACCCTCATGTTTACCGATATTGTAGGTTCCACCTCTTTTTTTGAACGGCGGGGAGATATTGAAGGCCGGAGCATGATTCAGGAACATAATGACATTCTCTTCCCCATCATTAAAGATTACCATGGAACCGTCGTGAAGACCATTGGAGACGCCATTATGGCTTCCTTCCCCAGCCCTGAAGATGGCGTCCGTTCGGCCGTGCAAATCCAGCGCATTCTCTATGACAGAAATAAAAACCAAAGCAAAGAAGACCAGATCAAAGTCCGTATCGGACTCAATTACGGAAAAGGCATTGTACAGGATAACGACGTATTTGGAGATGTGGTAAATGTCGCCGCCCGGGTGGAATCCCTGGCTGATGGTGAACAGATCCTGGTATCCAAATCAATTTATGACGAGGTTCGGCGAACTGAGGATATCCTCTGCCGGTATTTTGACTCAACTGAAGTAAAAGGAAAAGCCGAACCGTTAGAAATTTACCGGGTAGTCTGGGGAGATGAAGAGATGGCGGTGGATCGAACCCGGTCGGCGGAACCTGCTCGCCAGGTACAGCTTCGGATAATGAAGAAGCTCTTCGAACTGGAAATAACCCGGGAAAACGATAAAGTCAAGGTGAGTGGTTATGAAAAGTTCGAACGTATGCCGGGAAGAACGGTTATCCATTATGAGGATGCACAGTTTTCACCAGCAGAGATCGAAAAACATTGCCACGATGTGACCAGTCTTCTTAATCAGGCTAACAAAAAGGGAAAAGTAAGTAAGGATATTCTGATAAAGTTGCAGAAACTGGGGCAGCTCCTTTACAATGGACTCCTTACTGCCAAAGCCAGAGAACAGCTCAATACCACTGAAGCCGAAGATTTGATTGTGAATATTGATGACCAGTTAGTCCAAATCCCCTGGGAATTGCTTTACGACGGAAAACAGTTCTTCTGTCAGCGGTTCAATATGGGACGCCTCGTGAAGACCAGGCAGGCGGTTGGGAGTGTGAGAATAAGACGGGTGGAACGGCCCCTTAAAATGCTTATCCTCTCCGACCCCCAAAATAACTTACCAAACTCTCACCAGGAAGGCCTCAAGTTAACCGGGGTGGTAGAGAAAGAAGGAGAACTGGTTACTGCCAACCACAAAACCGGGACGGTTAAAATTGATGAGGTTAGAAAAAGCCTCTGTTATTATGATGTGATCCACTATGCCGGCCATGCTGACTATGATCCTTCTGACCCTTCCCAGAGTGGCTGGCTTCTCTCCGATGGAAAATTTACCTCTCACGAGATCACGTGCGTTGACCGGATCAGACCATTGCCGGCTCTGGTGTTCTCCAATGCCTGTCATTCCGGGCAGACGGAGGAGTGGAAAATTGATCAGAAGTTTGAAGACCGAATCTACGGACTGGCCAATGCCTTCCTCCTTTCCGGAGTACAGCACTACCTTGGTACCTTCTGGGAAATTCAGGACGAACCTGGATTACTTTTCGCCCTGGAATTTTACCAGGAACTCCTTAAGGGAAATACCATCGGGGAAGCGGTTCGTAATGCCCGGGAAGCATTAATCAAGAAATATGGAGAAGAGACCATTGTATGGGCCAGCTATATGCTTTACGGCGATCCTACCTACCGCTATTTTGATATGGCCCAAAAAACCGTACTCCAGGAAAAAATAGCCCCCAAAGAAGCGCCCGTTTCCCCGGTTACCCGTCGGATACACTCACCTAAAACCTTGATAGGGACAGTGGTGGGCGCCCTGGTTATAGCGGTCCTGCTGGTGGGAGTTTACTTCCGACTCTTTTCTGATGAAGCCCGGTTAACCAAGGATCCCGTTGAAAAAGCTTATGCAATCCTCAAAACCGGCAAGGTGGGAGAAGCGGAAAAGCTGTTCAAAACGCTCTCGGAAAGTTCTGGAACAGGCGCCGCACGAGGTTATGAAGGGTTAGCAGCAGTTCTCTTTCAGAAAGGTGATTATCAGAACGCCCAGGACCTGTGTCAAAAAGTCCTTACTTCTGATCCGCACAATATCTATGCCCACGTGATTTTGGGGAACATCTTTTTTAACCAGGGAGACTTGGATGAGGCGATAAAAGCTTACGAATCCGCTGCTCAGGCTGAACACGGCGCTTCCTGGCAGAAGGCTGAAGCCTATAATCGGCTTGGTCGC
>JAZDOO010000013.1:0-8572 GCA_043798555.1 Pseudomonadota bacterium
AGTTCTTCTACCGCTTCCCTTTTTAGTCCCAAAAGGGCTACCATTCCTCCTTCTCCTTCTGGAACCGTTTCTTGCATGTACTGCCCGCGTTTCTGAACCGTCTTTACCCCCTCGTGGAACTGAAGCGCTCTTGCAGCAATCAAGGCCGAATACTCACCCAGGCTGTGACCTGCTAAGTACTCGGGCTCAATTCCTGTCCTGCGTTCTAATACTCGGAGTGCAGCCACGCTTACCATAAGGACAGCAGGCTGGGTATGGTAAGTGAGGTTTAATTCAGATTCGGGGCCTTCGAAACAAAGAGAGGACAACTTAAACTTTAAGGCATCGTCTGCCTCCTCAAATACTTCTTGAGCTTCTTTAAAATTATTCCTCAGGTCTTTTCCCATCCCTACGGCCTGGGAACCCTGCCCAGGAAAAATAAATGCTACTGCTCCCATTGTTCTTTAGCCCCTATTTTCTTTGGCTTCTCATACCCGCTTCCACTTTCGCAGAGATAAATTCCAGCGGGAATTCAGCTTAACCTGTCATTCCGCACTTGATGCGGAATCCATAAATAACAATGCAAAATGCTCAATGAGCAATGGTCATTTTCCATTGAGAATTTTGGTTCCTGCTTTCGCAGGAATAACACTTTTTGCCTGCTATTTTCGGGCATATTCCTTATTTAGATGGAGTCCAATAACATTCCTCTGAATTTGGTTGGTACCCTCATAAATCTGGAGGATTTTTGCGTCCCGCATCATTTTTTCTACCGGATAATCCCGCATGTATCCGTAGCCTCCAAAAATCTGCACTGCATCGGTGGTCACTTTCATGGCTACATCACTGGCGAAGACTTTAACCATGGAAGCCTCCTTGGAGATTTCCTTAGGATTACTGTCAGCATAGCGAGCTACGGAATACACTAAGGCACGTGCAGCTTCGGTTTGGGTTGCCATATCCGCCAGTATGTGATGAACCGCTTGAAATGATATGATTGGTTTACCAAACTGGTGCCGCTCCCGAGCAAATTTAATCGCTTCCTCTAAGGCCCCCTGGGCTAACCCCACTGCCTGAGCGCCGATTCCGGGACGGGATTTATCTAAATTTTTCATAGTAATGTAAAAACCCAGACCCTCTTTTCCCAGGAGGTTTTCTTTTGGAACCACACAGTCCTCAAAAAAGAGTGAACAGGTGGATGAAGCCCTGATGCCCATTTTCTTCTCTTTTTTGCCAAAGGAGAATCCTTCCATTCCCTTTTCAAGTATGAAAGCACTGGCACCTCGCGGGCCTCGGGATTTGTCAGTGAGGGCAATGACCACATAAAGATCTGCCTCTCCCCCATTGGTGATCCATTGTTTTGTCCCATTGAGGATGTAGGAATCCCCCTTTTTTTTGGCAGTAGTCTGGATTCCTCCCGCATCGCTCCCGGCATTGGGCTCAGTGAGTCCAAAGGCAGCGGGTTTTTTTCCTGACGCTACGTCAGGCAAATATTTCCGCTTTTGTTCTTCATTGCCGAACATAATAATGGGGTATGATCCTAAGCCATTGCAGGCGTAGCTGACTGCCACGGCCGAGCAAATGCGACTGAGTTGTTCAGTCACCAGACAAAGTTCAAATACCCCGCCGCCGAAACCTCCATATTCTTGGGGGATGTAGACGCCGGAGAGCCCGGTTTCTCCCAAAATATTTAAGATCTCCCGGGGAAATTCTTCTTTTTCATCCAGTTCTGCCCTTATGGGCAATACTTTCTCTTCCGCAATTTTCCTGGCTAAACTTTGAACTTCCTTCTGTTCTTCCGTTAAGAAATAATTCATGTTTCATTCTCTTGCGTTAATGGGTAGCACTATTCTCTGAAAAATAACCCTGATTAACCTAAGTATTAGCCCAGAAATGACCATCTATCATCCTTCTAAAAAATCCCCGCTGACTCCCCTTTAAGGGAAGGGAGAACTTTTTATTTCCCTCTTTTGTAAAGGGGAATTTTAATGTTGCATGGTTACCGCATAAGCCATTAAGAACATTATGATTATTAAGTCTCTTCCACTTTCAAAACCTCCCGATCTTTATAGTATCCGCACTTGAGGCAGGCGTGGTGAGGAAGTTTCTTTTCCCCACATTGAGAACAGGTAGTGAGATGAGGGACAGTGAGCCCGTCATGCGTCCGCCGTTTTCGTTTTCGTGACTTTGAATGTCTTTTGGGAGGTAGTGCCATAGTAGTTAACCCTTATGTTTTGTTAGGTTTGAAAAAGTTTTTTAGTACTGCCAGTCTTGGATCAAAAGGTCCTTCATCCGAACATTCGCACGTTTCTTGATTTCGATTTATTCCACAATGGGGACAAAGGCCCTTACAGCCTTCCTTACAGATTGGATTGAAGGGGATGGAAAGAATAATCTGGTTTTGGATGATCCGACTGAGGTCAATGACCTTGACCTCTCCCTCATAAAACTCCATATTCAATTCTTCTTTTTGTAGTTCCATCTCCAGAGGAAGGTTTTTAAAATTGGCTGGGGATAGGAAAAAGGTGAAGTCAGAATTTATCGAAAAGACGTATTTTTCTAAACATCGGCTGCAGGGTAATTCCACTTTTACGTTTATTGCTCCTGTAACCATGATATGGGAACCTGAGCGGGAGAGGCGAATCGAATAGGTAATCGGAGAGGCAAAGGTAAATTCCAGGCCTTTGAGGTCTTGAAATAACCCCTTTAACCAGTCCTCGTCGCGTTCTCCCTGGACTAAAAGTCCTTCGGGAAGTATGTCTTCAATACGATAATTCAAGCTTAAACCATTTTCTGTTTTTGAGGAATAAAATTTATATGTGAAACTAATCTTTGTCAAGAAAAAACTTCCCATTTTTTGAAAATTTCTCTCTCCCTGGAGGCTCGGCCACACTCTGTCATCCCGGTCAAGGCTGCCAGGCAGTAGGGGCAATTCATCTGCCTGTGCGGTACACGCAGACAGGTGAATTGCCCCTACTGGATTCCGGATCTCGTTTACTTCGCAAACCCGTTCGGAATGACAGTTTAAATGATTTATGACCCAGCCCCTCGGTTCGGCGTGGGATATTAAATCTAAAAACTGGTTGACAGGGTAAAGGTGGTTTTGGTATGGTGGGAGGAAATTGTGAAGGCCTAGAAAATTATCAAATCTAAACCGCAGGTTAAAAGGTTATGATTAGATTTAAAGTTGTGAGCATACTTTACCTCTGTTGTTGCCTTCTTTTGCTGTTTACAGGATGTGCTACTCCTCCGGAGAAGGTTACTGAGGGAAACGTTTCGAGACACCCCTTGAAAATTCTGTTCTCTCAAAGTTCAGAGGAAGATGAGGGTAGTCTTTCGTTCAATAAGGGCGCTTCACTGGATCAGGGTTTTCCCCTTCTTGATCAATTAGTGAAGCCCTATGGCTTTCAGCACCGCAACATCCTGACGATCCGGAATCCACTTGAAGGGTATCAGTATGCGATGATTTTACGTACCCTGTCACAGAGGGGAGTGGTGCCAAGTGATTATCCCCTCGTATATAACGGTCTGCTAAAAAAAATCACCCCTAACCCTTACGGTAACGTTAATAATAATGAAATTTTTGCAAAACGGACACTCACTCGGGACCTTCTTCCCCTTGATCAATTAGTGCAACCCTATGGTTTTCAACACCGAAACTTCCTGACCAACGAGTATTCCCGGGAAGGGTATCAGTATGCGTGTATTCTTCGTAATATTTATAGTAAAGGGAGCAAAGGAATCTTAATAACCGACTTTCCCCTTGTGTATAACCGCTCGGTGGAAGAATCTTTAGGCTATTTAAAAAGTAAATCAAATTTTATGAGAAGCTCGCTGGCCCGGGCAGAAGAGTATCTTCCCCTGATGACTTCTATCTTTAGGGAAAACGCAATCCCTGAGGAGTTGGCGTACCTTTCTCTGATCGAGAGCGGGTTCAATCCGCGTGCCTATTCTCCGGCCGGTGCCTGTGGGCCCTGGCAATTAATGAAAGCAACGGCAAGAAGGTATGGTCTTAAAGTAGATGCCTGGGTGGATGAAAGGAGAGACCCGGAAAAGTCCACGCGAGCAGCAGGGAGGTACTTAAAGGACTTGTATGGGATGTTTGGAGACTGGTATTTGGCGGTCGCTGCATATAATGCCGGAGAAGGAAAAGTAGCGGAGGCTATTCGACGATACAACACCACGGATTTGTGGGATCTGCGGGAGAAAAGCTATTTAAAGCTGGAGACCCGGGAATTTGTCCCTAAGCTTTTGGCAGCAATCATGATCGGGAAACAACCGGAAGAGCATGGATTCTCTCCGCAGGAACCTCAGGATCCGGTTTTGCTCACCAATGTCCATATCCCCAAGTCAATGGATTTGAAAGTGATTGCGGAAATGGCGGAGATTTCGCTATCAGAACTAAAAGGTTATAATCCTGAACTCCGCAGTTGGTGTACCCCACCTAATAAAGATGGATACTGGATTAAAATACCGGAATCACAAAAGGAGGTTTTTGCGAAACGTTTTTCCCAGAACAAAGAAAAAGTGATGGCATCTCACACTGTACATGAACACCGGATAAGACCCGGGGAGACATTATATAAAATTGCCCGTCAATACAATACGAACGTAAGCCATATTCAGAAAATAAACGGGATTAAAAACCCGCGGCTTATTCATCCCGGACAGGTCATCCTGGTCCCTATTTGCCCCCGCACCCCTTCTTAACGCTTGTCCAGAACCTCACGTACTTTTTTAGAAAGTACTTTCATCTCAAATGGTTTCTGAATAAAGCCATTACACTCTCGCTCCATGATCGTGCTCGCCTCTCCCTCGATGCCGTAACCAGTGGAAAGAAGAACCTGGCTCCAGCGTTATGGAGGCGGCGAAAATCAAAGGGCGATACCCGGTCTCCTATGCTGATGCCTTTGCTATCGCTACTACTTTGGAATTAGAAGCTATTTTAGTTACTGGCGACCCCGAATATAACGCTGTCTCAACATTGATAGAGATTTTATGGCTTAAATGAGTGGTTACCCACCCATGCCATAGTTAACAAATCCCCCTCAATCCCCCTTTGCTAAAGGGGGAAAAGAAGATTTTCTCCCCTTTAATAAAGGGGAGTTAGAGGGGATTTTTTAGAATGTTTGACCACGGCCTCTTATAACCGTAGCGAGGGTGGGATTTTTAGGAGAATACCGGCAGTAAGTCCCTGCGATACTTCAAACCCGTTATACTCAGCTAACTTTGCTTTTCCTTCAGAGGAATGAAAGTATGTTTGGGTGATCGTAGCCCAGGTCTCACCGGGTTTGACCTCATGAATTCGGAGGCGGGAAGGTTTAAGCTCGGATGCCTCTGGTTGAGAAATGAACTGGAAGCTCGCCAGCATTGATTCCACGAGGGGTTGAAACTCTTTGAAATCAGCGTCCCTGGAAGAGCCGACGAGGGTATATCCATTAGTACCTCCAACAAAAGCAATTCCTTCGGCGGTGATGGAGCCTCGATTGCGATCGTATCCGGTATAAATACCGGTTAAGGCACCGTGGCGTAACCCCCGATGCGAGGTGAGTCCCTTAACCTTACTCAGTCCAAGTTGATGCAATCGCTTTTCAAAATCTCGAAAATACTCTTCCGTGGTCTTCTGGATGCGTAGTGGTTCAATATCAAAAAACACATAAAATTCTTTTTTGGGCTGGGCAAAGACGGCAGTGTACTTTTTACTGTTTATATGGGCTTGCCATCCTTCGGGAATTGTAAGACTAAGAAGAAATTCTTTATTATAATATCTCTCCCCGCTTATGAGTTCATTTCCGTTCCATTCCCCCACTGCCAGTCCGTCCAGTAACGCGATATATTGGTTTCGTTTAACCGGAAGGTTTAAAGTCTGGGGCTGGGATAAACGGACTTCTTCGATTGCCTGATTAAGGTTTACGAGCCGTTCAGAGGTGGAAGGATGGGTCATAAACCAGGTTTCCAGGAGGGCAGGTTCCCTGATCTCTAAGGTCTGAATGTGTTTCATTACTGCAAAGGAGGCGTTAGGGTTATACCCGGAGCGGATGAGGTACTTCGTGCCGAAGTAATCTGCTTCTCGTTCATCATCCCGGGAAAACTTGTTGAAAGCCAGCGCTGCCCCTAAATTGATGAGATCACCATAATCCTGAATAGCACCTTTGGTGGCTACGGTAAGGCCGATGAGGCCGATATTCATAAGCTGGGCTTTAGAAATCTGGGCAGCAGAATGTCGGGCAGCTACATGAGAAATTTCGTGCCCCACTACTGAGGCGAGCTCATCCACCGAGTTTATTTTTTCCAGCAATCCGCGATGAACATAGATAAAGCCCCCGGGTAAGACAAAGGCATTGAAATCCGGTGAATCCACAACTTCAATTCGGTAGATGAGGTTGGGCCGGTCACTGTTCCGGCCGATGGTCTCCCCTACCTCCTTGACCAGAGAACGAAGTTCAGGCAACTCCAAATAAACCCCCATTTCCTCCCGAACCTCTTTATCCACGCTCTGTCCAATTCGAAATTCCTGCTCTTCAGAGACGATCATAAATTCAGTACGTTTTGTGGCCGGGTTAACCGCGCAGCCAGAGAGGAGGGGAAACCAAAAGAGGAGGTTAAAAAGTAAAATACGCAAAAGAATTTTTTGTGAGAGAATCGTGAAGGCCATAAAATTTACCCCTTTCTTGATGATACAAATGTCATCCCCATACTACCTTTTCGTCATTCCCACGTAAGTGGAAATCCAATCATGTGGGAATTAGGGAAATATGGATTCCTGCTTCCGCAGGAATGGCTTGGGTAATATTATTCATTTATGGGGGAAAATAAAGAACGATTTAGCGAAGATAGTGATCCTGAATGAACGTTGCCAACTCTATGATTTCCTCGTCACTGAGGTGATCAATGAGAGGAGAAGAGGTTAAGGTGAGGAAAAGTTCAATCCAATTCATTTCATACTATAAGGCTTAATAAAATTTTGACATTATTAATACAAATTTAGTGCCACGTCAAGAAAAATTTAAACCTTAATAACATAGGTTTTGGCAATCTTATCATGCCAGCCTTGGCGGTTACGATCGAAGGCAATCCAAAGAAAACCTAGGTAAAGGATTACCGAGGAAACCACATACCCCACCCATCTCCCAAAAGCCCGCTTATAGCTTATAAGCTCTCCCTGAGCATCCACCACCTTAAGCCCACAAACCATTTTTCCCACCGTTTGTCCGGTGTGGGCATGGAAGTAAGTGTAATATCCTATTTCTATGATGATCGTTGTAGCGTAAGTGAGGATAAGGACTTTGGTAAGATTCTCAAGAGAAGTAATTCCCATCTGGAGAAAAGATCCGGTCTTAATGGCGAGAACACCCACGATAAAGAAAACTATGCCTATAACACTGAGAATAATCCGGTCAATGAGATAAGCAAGGGCCCTGATCCCAAATCCGGCAGTTATTTCTGTAAGTTTTTTGGATTCGCAAAGAGACTGGTCCGAAAGTTGAGGATAATCTTCCTTCGGAGTGAGGTTTTGAGAAAAGGTATGAAGATAAGAATTTTCTACCATTTATTAGGGAGTATTGTCTGATTTAAGGGAGTCACTATCAAGGGATTCAAGGAGCTTGGAAATTTCATCTTCGTCGAGAAGCTGGGTTTTCCCCCGCTCTTTCTCTGTCTCACCCTCCTCTGCCTTGAGGGGCGGAGCCTCGGATTTAAGAATATCCTCTATCTCTTTTGAGGTAAGCAGTGCGGTTTTCGCTTCCTCCCTTGGTTCGACTTCCCCAAAAAGCATTTCCTCGTCTTCTCCTTTACGTTTCTTTGGAGGCTCTTCAACCGGAAAGAACTCTGTTTTCGGTAAACTATCCGTCCGCTCTTCATCTGCAGGAAGCTCAAATGGTTCCGATGCTCCGTCTGAAAAGGCAAGGGTAGAAAAATCATCGTCCTCCCCTGAGGTAACATCTTTTTGGGGCGCAGTCCTGAGCGTAGCGGGAAATTCAAAATCGTCTAATGATTCTACTGAGCGCTCTTTTTTCGTGCTTTTTAAAGCCGGTGTTTCTTCGGGTGACACTGAGGGGAGAGACTCTTCTTTCTCGGACATTAATGAATAATCAGACCTCACTGAGTCAAAAGAAAAATCTTCTGGTGAGGGAGGAGGAGGTTGGGTGACACTTTTTTTCTTTTCAGGCGCTTTTGGAGGAGGAGGCATGACCTGGGGTTTTGGGGCCGGAGGGATGGTTTTAATTTCGTCTGGTAATGTGCGAACTTTTGGGAGAGGGGGAGGTGATTCCTCGAAAATATTTGCACTGGGCGAGGATTCCTCCTGTATCACTTCCCGGGGACGACCAACCTGAACCCGAAAAGAGGTTAAGCCAAGTTTTGCTTTTTCTGCAGCGAGGTCTTTACCACATTTCTTGCAGGTACTTAAACTATCAGGTCCAAAAAATCCACATTTTGGGCACTTCATCGCTCCAGCCCCTTCAAATCTTAAAATCCCCCTTCCTCCCCCTTTATAAAAGGGAGAAATGAAGGTTCTCCCCTTTCCTAAAGGGGAGACAGAGGGGATTTTTCAGAACTAAAACTTTCACCTCAATTAAGGTTTAATTTTTATATA
>JAZDOO010000033.1:0-4432 GCA_043798555.1 Pseudomonadota bacterium
ACGATGAAGGTAACGATGATCGAAAGGATTGAGGTGATCCAAACCAGTGAAGTGAGGGCACCTTCAAAATTGATTTTTTCTTTACCCTGGTTGATGGCAGTAGTAACTGCTTTATTGATGAAGTAAGCAGAAATGGAGGTAACGATCATCAGAATACGCATTATGAATATCCAGGTGATCAGCTCGGCCTGATACTGTTCAAGAACCCCCAGAACAATAAAAGCGATCAAAGCAACACCGGTAACCCCGTAAGTCTCAAATCCGTCGGCAGTGGGCCCCACGCTATCACCCGCATTGTCCCCCGTACAGTCAGCGATAACCCCGGGGTTTCGGGGATCGTCTTCTTTGATGTTGAAAACGATTTTCATCAAGTCGGAGCCGATATCAGCAATCTTGGTGAAGATACCGCCGCACATACGGAGGGCAGCCGCACCGAGCGATTCACCAATGGCAAAACCAATGAAGCACGCACCGGCATATTGACGGTCAATATAGACCAAAATCGCAAGCATCATGATGAGCTCCACGCACACCAACAGAAGACCGATACTCATGCCGGATCTCAAAGGAATATCCAACAATTTTACTGGCTTCCCTTCGAGAGAGGCGAATGCCATCCGGCTATTCGCCAGGGTATTCATCCTGATTCCAAACCAGGCCACGCCATAAGAACCGAGGATTCCAACCACTGACCAGCCCAAAATTAGTAAAACCCCACGCATTGGCATCTTTTGTAAGAATCCAAAATAATAAGCGATACAGACGGCAATAAAAACTTCCAGCACAATCAATAACTTACCTTGCTGAATCAAGTACGTCTTACAGGTTTGAAAAATAATGTTTGATATATCTAACATTGATTTATGGGCAGGCAAACTTTTGACCTTGATATATTCATAAAGGCCAAAAAGCATCCCTAAGAAACAAATGAGGAAACCAACTTTCAGCCAAGTAGTCTGATCAGGGTTCAGTACCGGTATCTTCAGTTCCGCTTCGCTTGCAAACAAAGGTGTGGTAACGAGCAGCAGAAATAAACTCAGCATCCAAGTGCTTACCCGGCGCATCGTCTTCAAACTTGAAATCATTTTCTCATCTCCTTTTTAGACATAAAATGTTACAAGAAAAACAATTTAACCAACAGAGCTTAGCTTAGCTTAATTTAATATAAACCACTCAACACCTTTTCTGAAAAACACCCCCTTCCTATTATATTGAAAGGCAGATATTATTGCCTCTTTTATTCTCCTTTATTTAGTGTAAGCTCTCCCTTCTTTCGGTTAAACTGATTCATGGCCTTAGCAGTTCCCTCAAAGATAATCGTTTTTACCGCTGCTTCAGCCCTGCCAAGTTGAACATTTAACATCTTTTTTTGGTGTTCAACAAAATCTGACAAAACGTAGTCTTTTCCCTCTTCTTTCTTATCCGGGCGACTGATACCTAACCTAATCCGGATGAACTCCTTCGTCCCCAAATGTTCAATGATTGATTTAATGCCTTTATGTCCCCCGTCACCTCCTCTTTCGCGAATTCTGATTTGCTCTAAATCCAAATCCAGATCATCGTGAATGACGATCAGGTTTTCTGTATCTACCTGAAAAAAATGTATAAGTCTGAGAACTGCCTCACCGCTTAGATTCATAAATGTTTGTGGTTTGGCCAAAACCACTCCCTGATCTTCCCATTGGCCTTTTCCCCATTTTGCCATTAACCCCATTTTATTCAAAGGAATAGACAGTGCCTTTGATAGTCGGTCTATAACTCGAAATCCAATGTTGTGACGGGTAAATTGATATTTTCGCCCGGGATTCCCAAGACCAATAATTAACCACACGGACCTGAAGCTCTTCACTCTTTCTTAGCAGAAGGAGTTTCCTCCTCAGTTTTCTCTTCTTCCGGTCTCTCCGCTTCTTCTGTTGGGATTAAAAGCGTCACAATAGTCTTCTCTCCCGACGAGAGAACTTCAATACCCTCTCCCACCGAAACATCCCTTACGTGAATAGAATCTCCTATCCCAAGGTTGCTCACATCAACTTCGATTCGATCAGGAATCTTAAGAGGCATGCACCGAATCTCAAGCTCCCGCTCAATTTGTTGTAATACTCCACCAAGTTTCACCCCTTCGGCTTTACCAACCAACTCAATGGAGACAGCTACCTCCACCTTTTCTTTCAGGTCAATTTCATAAAAGTCAACGTGGATTATTTCCCGGGTGAGAGGGTCGGTTTGCATTTCCCGAATCATGGCAAATTTTTTCCCTCCCTCGCCCTTCCCTTCTAAGCTGAGATTCACGATAACATTCTCCCCGCCTTTTCCTTTTATGGTCTTCTTAAACTCTAAGGAATTTACTGCTAACAAGAGGGGGGTGGCCTTGGGACCATAAAAAATAGCAGGAATCAACCCTTTCTGTCGAAACCGACGAGAGGGCCCTTTTCCAGTCTCCTGCCTTACAGTTGCACATAACACTATACTTTCCATTTTTCCTCTTTCTATATAAACAAAGCGCTTACCGATTCATTATAATAAATTCTTCTTACTGCCTCGCTGAGTAAGCCAGCTACGGATAACACTTTTATCTTATTACATTTTTTCTTTTTCTCGTCGCTTAATGAAATGGTATTGGCCACAATTATCTCTTTGATCACGGAACCATTGATTCGATCGAGGGCATTACCAGAGAGAACCGGATGGGTACAGCAGGCATAAATTTCTTTGGCGCCATTTTTCTCGATCGCCTCTGCAGCCTGCACAAGGGTACCCCCCGTGTCAACCATGTCGTCAAAAATAATCGCCCTTTTATCCTTCACCTCTCCGATCACGTTCATTACTTCAGAGACATTGGGTGTTGGTCTTCGCTTATCAATAATTGCCAGTCCTGCATTCAGACGTTTGGCAAAAGACCGGGCTCTTTCTACACCGCCAGGATCAGGTGAGACTACAACCAGTTCGTTTAAAAGGCTCTCCTTTACGTATTGATAGAGTACCGGGGTACTGTACAAATGGTCAACGGGAATATCAAAAAAACCCTGAATCTGTCCCGCGTGTAATTCCATGGTGAGCACCCGGTTTGCCCCGGCAACGGTAATAAGGTCTGCTACCAGTTTGGCAGTAATAGGAACCCGGGGGGATACCTTCCGATCCTGCCGGCCATAACCATAGTAAGGAATTACTGCAGTTATCCGGGCGGCAGAGGCTCTCTTTAACGCATCCAGCATAATCAGCATTTCCATTAAGTGATTATTTGCACAGGTAGAGGTGGATTGAAAGATAAAGACATCCATTCCCCGAACATTTTCACCAATATCAACCGAAATTTCACCGTCGCTGAATCTTTTCACAATTGCTTTTCCCAGCGGAATGTGCAAGTTTTCACAAACTTCTTCAGCCAGAGGGATATTTGAATTTCCACTAAAAATCTTCAATCGTTCTAACACAGTAGTCAAACCCTTTCCTTAGGTAATCCCATGTATTATTAACAAACTATGCCCCCTTAAGTTCCTTTCTTTAAAGATATCTTTATCTTCAAACCACGTTATATAAAGGTTGAATCATAATTTGTTTAATGATAAAAAATCAAGCTTTTTTTCCATAAAACGATATGCAGATCCTTATTTGTTTTTCTGAAACTAACATATTGATATTATAAATATTTTTCAAAAATTTCCGTATCGGATGGCTGATAACCCTTTCGAATCACACCGCGTCAGAGATATTTTGAAATGGAGATATAAAACGTTATTCCTTTCCTCAGCTCCGGCTCCGCCCACACCTGACCCCGGTGTTGCTCTGCGATTTCTTTTACAATTGCCAATCCCAGCCCGGTTCCTTCGATTCCTCTCGAGGTGTCATATCGTTTAAAAAGCCCAAAGATCTTTTTGGAAGCTTCTTGTTTAATTCCCACGCCATCATCCCTTACAGAAAGAATGTGAAATTCATCAGATTCTTTGTGTCCGATTTTAATTTCGCCTAGATCATCGCCGCCGTATTTTAAAGCATTATCTACCAGATTGCGAAAAACTCTTAGAATGGACACCCGGTCTACCCTGATCTCAGGCAGGTATTCAGGTTCCGACCACCTGACTTGACGGATGTTAAGTTGAGATGAAAACTCATCTCTCACCATCTGGATGACTTCTCTTAGTTTCACTTCTTCAATGGTAAGCGGTGCTTCCTTGGTGGCGATGTAGAGATTGATTTTCTCAGCCAGTGCAGCTATCTGTTCAGAAGCTTTTAAGATTTGATCGCAATAATTCTTTCCTTTTTCTTCAAGGATGTCTCCATAATGTTTATGGAGCAATTTCGTGAGCCCATAGACACCAATGGCTGGGTTTTTAAGGTCATGGGAAACTGAATAAGCAAAAAGCTTCATTTTTTCAAAACTCTCTTGCAATGCCTCCTCCATCCGCTTGCGTTCTTCTATTTCCTGCTTCAGTTG
>JAZDOO010000074.1:0-11096 GCA_043798555.1 Pseudomonadota bacterium
TTCGTATTGATGGCGCGGTGCAGGGGAACATCGAATGCCAGGGGCTTTTAGTGGTAGGAAACGAAGGAAAGATAGAGGGGGATATCGTTGCTGACAGCGCCATTGTAGGAGGGGAAGTTATTGGTAATATTTCCGCGAAGAACCGATTAGAGATAATTTCTAAAGGAAAGGTAGTGGGAGATATTATCACTTCTCATTTGGTTATTGCCGATGGAGTTATTTTCCAAGGGTTTTGTCGTATGCTTGACCGCGGAGCGAACGTAAATCCAGTTTTGGATCAAGAAGAGATGCCCAAGGAGGTAGAACAATAGCCCCTTTTTCCCATCTATTTTTCACCGGTTCAATTCCTCCCTTCGTTTTAGTTTTTTCCTGCCCCATTGAGTAATGTTTCCTCCCTTGTTGAGGGAAAGCTCTTAATGCTGGGAATTCGTTTAACCCGTGGGAACTCCGTACTTGACAATTTCCCTGTTCTGGATATTATAAAAAATTTTGTTTCTGAGCCCAAACCATGCATGGAGAACTTAGCAAAAGTCATAAAATAGTGCGTGTCAGGTCATCCTGAACTTGGTTCAGGATCAGAGACCCTGAAACGAGTTCAGGGTGACAAAAACGGAGTTTTCCAAAGCTCTCGATTTAGGAAAAAGAGGTTGTAGTTTGCTAAAGATTATCTGTAAAAAGGAGGCATTTTTATGAAAGAAGCGGTGATTGTCAGTGGAGTGCGGACGGCGATAGGAAATTTTGGGGGAACGTTGAAAGATGTACCAGTAGTGAAATTAGGAGCTCTGGTTATTAAGGAATCGCTGAAAAAAGCAGGACTGAGGCCGAAAACCAGCGAGGGTGCTCTGGAAATAGGCCCGGAGAAGTTGAAGGGTCGGGGAATTATCGATCTTGAGAAAAAAGCCTATGACTGGAATGACACTCTTATTCCAGTGCAGGTGGATGAAGTCATTATGGGCAATGTTATCCAGGCGGGGCAGGGGCAAAATCCAGCACGTCAGGCATCCATTTACGGTGGCATATCCAAAGAGACTCCCGCCATGACGGTTAATAAGCTGTGCGCTTCCGGATTGAAGGCGATTACAATTGGCGCCACCAGTATTATGGCCGATTTTGCGGATGTTGTTATTGCAGGAGGGATGGAGAATATGAGCATGGTTCCCTACGGATTGCCCAAAGCCCGTTGGGGGTACCGCATGGATGTGACCTCCCGGGGTGAGCTTATTGATTTAATGGTATTTGATGGTTTGCTTGAAATTTTTTACGGCTACCATATGGGAGTTACGGCCGAAAATATTGCCGAACTTTACGGGATTACCAGAAGGGAACAGGATGAAATTGGATTGCTGAGTCATCAGCGGGCCAGAGAAGCCATTGTTAAGGGAATTTTTAAGGAAGAGATTGTTCCGGTAGTGATGCCGCAAAAAAAAGGTGATCCGATTATTTTTGATACTGATGAACGTCCCATGGATACCAGTTTGGAAAAGATGGGAAAATTGACGGCAGTGTTCAAAAAAGAGGGGACGGTTACGGCTGGCAATGCTTCCGGAATCAATGATGCCGCAGCAGCGGTAGTGATGATGAGTCACGATAAGGCTAAAGAGTTAGGATTGAAGCCCATGGTAAAAATTAGATCCTTTGCTTCTGGAGCCATAGACCCAGCCTACATGGGGGTTGGCCCGGTTTTTGCGGTTAAAAAAGCGCTTAAACTGGCTGGAGTAACCATCCAGGACATTGATGTGGTTGAACTCAATGAAGCGTTTGCGTCGCAAACGATCGCCTGTTTAAGGGAATTGGGTATCACTATGGAGAAAACCAATCCCCACGGAAGCGGAATCTCTCTTGGGCATCCGATTGGATGTACTGGAGCACGAGTGGTGGTTACGCTCATGAATGAAATGAGGAGAAGAGATTTAACCTTAGGGTTAGCGACTATGTGTATTGGTGGTGGGCAGGGTATGGCCATTGTGGTTGAGCGGGTTTCATAGTAAGGTAATCAGTCATGCCAGATAAGGAGATTTTTTATGGAGATTAAGACGATAGGAGTGATAGGAGCCGGTCTGATGGGCAATGGCATTGCCCAGGTTTTTGCCCAAGCCGGTTGCAATGTGGTGATGCGGGATATTGAAGATCGGTTTGTGGAAAAAGGCTTGCAAACAATCAAAGGTAACTTAGGTCGTTTGGTTCAAAAAGAAAAGCTTACGCAGGAAGAAGCTGATCGCATTTCCCAAAGAGTAAAAGGTACGCTGAAACTGGAAGATTTATCTCAATGTGACCTGATTATAGAGGCCATTATCGAAAATAAGGGGCTTAAGAAAGAACTTTATCAGCAATTAAATACTCTTTGCAATCCTGACGTAATCTTTGCCTCAAATACTTCTTCACTCAGCATCACCGAGTTGGCGTCTTTTTCGAGTCGGCCACGGAATTTCTTAGGGCTTCACTTTTTTAATCCGGTTCCAGTAATGAAACTGGTAGAAATTATTCGGGGCATAGAGACGTCGGACGAAGCCGTTGCAGTTGTAAAAGGAGTGGTAAAGAAACTCGACAAGACCGGCATTGAAATACAAGACTCGCCCGGATTTGCGGTTAACCGTATCCTTGTTCCAATGCTCAACGAGGCAGTGTATGTTCTGATGGAAGGAGTAGCCAGCCGGGAGGATATTGATGAGGGTATGAAACTGGGGTGCAATCACCCCATCGGTCCTTTGGCGCTCATTGATTTGATCGGTCTTGATACCACGTTAGCAGTTATGGAAACCTTCTATTCAGAGTTTGGAGACCCCAAGTATCGTCCCTGTCCTCTTCTCAAAAAGAAGGTTCTTGCCGGTCACCTGGGAAGAAAGACTGGAAAAGGGTTTTATGAGTATAAGTGATATGGAATGTGGAATTCAACCTTCTATGAGATAGAAAACCTAAAGGAGGAAACAGAATAATGGACTATAAAAACCTTTTGTTAGAGATCGAAGAAGGGGTTGCCTTACTTAAGGTCAATCGTCCCCAGGCGTTGAACGCTCTCAATACCGACGTGCTTCTTGAGCTTATCTCCGCTTTTCAGGAACTGGATAATAATGAAAAAGTCCGGGTCATCATTTTGGCCGGTGAAGGCAAGGCGTTTGTAGCCGGGGCGGATATAAAAGAGATGCTCCCCATGAACCCGGTTGAGGCACGGAAACACTCCGAAACCGGCCATACCTTAATGAACCTCATGGAAAAAGTTGGAAAACCCATTATCGCCGCAGTAAACGGCTTTGCCTTGGGTGGGGGAATGGAGCTGGCCATGGCCTGCGATTTTATCTTCGCTTCCGAGAACGCTAAGTTTGGACAGCCGGAAATTAACCTGGGGCTTATCCCTGGATTCGGAGGAACGCAAAGGCTTGCCCGTTTAATTGGTAAGGCCCGGGCAAAGGAGCTCATATTTACCGGCGGAATGATCAGTGCTCAAGAGGCAAAGGAACTGGGGATTGTGAATAAGGTATTTCCTTCCGAGGGGCTTCTTGGTGAGGTGAAAAAAGTTGCCACCCTGATTGCTTCCAAAGGAGCGTTGAGTCTGCGCCTGGCTAAATCGGCAATTGATGCTGGTTATAATGTTGATCTGAAGAACGGGTGCGCTATGGAGCGGGATTCTTTTGCCTTATGTTTTTCCCACCCAGATCAGAAAGAAGGGATGAATGCATTTCTTGAGAAACGCAAGCCCACGTTTACCAGCACCTGAGTCCCCAAAGCCGGGAATGGGTTCCCGGCTTTTTGTTGGTACTAAATAATATTTACATTTTTGCTCAGCTACACTAAAATATCAGTATGCGGAACTGGGTAAAACGACATAAAAACTTCATGGTTCTGATGGGAATAATTCTGCTCATGACGTATTTTACTGTCTTTGGGGAGCGGGGAATTTTTCATCTTCGAAGATTGGAAAGTGACCTAAAGAACACTAAAATCGAAATCGAAAGAATTAGTAAAAAAAATGAAAAGCTGAAGCAGAAGATTTATCTCTTACAGAATGATGAACACTATATTGGGCAGATTGCAAGAAAAGAATTGGGCATGGTAGGGGAAGATGAAGTCATTTATAAAAAGGTGAAGTAGTTATATTGAAAGAATATGGATTCCGCATCCCCGCTAAAGCTGGGCGGAATGACAAGAATTGTTAAGGAGGTTGTATTGTGATAACGGGTTTGGCAGAAAAGTTAAAGGCAATAGAAAAACGGCTCTTCAGTCTCAGGGGGTATCTTTGATCTTGACGAAAAAGCCCACCAGTTGACTGACCTGGAAAAAAGAATAAGTCAGCCTGATTTTTGGAATGACAATGACCAGGCAGAAAAAATACTTAAAGAAAGAAAAATACTGCAAACCGGAATTGCAGCGTGGGAACACCAATTAAAAGCACTGGAAGATAATAAGATTCTTTTTGAGTTAGCCGAGGAGGAGGATGACGAAAAGACCGCCTTAGAGGTGGAAGAAAGCCTTAAGCTTATTGAAGAAGATATTTCCCGGCTTGAGCTGCAACGAATGCTGCAAGAAGACGAAGATCATAGCAATGCCATTGTTGTAATTCACTCGGGTGCCGGAGGAACTGAGTCCCAGGATTGGGCGTCAATGCTTCTTCGCATGTACCTTCGCTGGGCAGAAAAAAACAATTATACCACCGAAATAATTGACACCCTTCCGGGAGAAGAGGCAGGGATCAAGAATGTAACGTTTACCGTAACCGGAAAATACGCCTATGGATTTTTAAAGGCAGATGTTGGCGTCCACCGACTGGTGCGCATCTCACCTTTTGATGCTGGCCGACGCCGACATACTTCCTTTGCTTCGGTCTTTGTATATCCTGATGTGGAAGACGATATTACTGTGGAAATTAATGAGAATGACCTCCGGGTTGATACGTTTCGATCGAGTGGAGCAGGAGGTCAACATGTGAACAAGACGGATTCTGCGGTTCGGTTCACCCACATTCCTACGGGCATTGTAGTACAGTGTCAAAATGAGCGATCTCAGCACAAAAACAGGGCTATGGCGATGAAAGTCCTTAAGGCTCGACTGTATGAATTACAGCTTAAAGAAAGAAAAGAGAAAATGGATGAGATGCATGCCTCCAAAAAAGAGATTGCCTGGGGAAGCCAGATCCGGTCATATATTTTGCAGCCCTATCGTTTAGTAAAGGACCACCGAACGGGAATGGAAATGGGGAATGTAGACGCAGTGTTGGATGGAGAACTGAATTCGTTTATTCACGCTTATTTGTTATCGTTAAGTAACTAACGCTTATGCCTAACAGGCACGATGAAGGATAAAGACTCTCTTACTTGAAGTATTAGCAGTTAGTTGTTGGTTGTTAGTGGTGTGTTGCAGGTAGCTTGTCTTGGTGTCGTTAACAACCCACAACTCACAACCAACCTTTACAACCAGAGGCGCCAGAGGAGATATGCAGCAGTCAGAATGCCCGCTCTCACAAAATGAATTAATCCGCTATAACCGGCAAATTTTATATCCGGATTGGGGAGAAGAGGGGCAGCATAAAGTGAAGCATGCCACGGTTTTTATTGCCGGGGTAGGTGGATTGGGTGGGCCGGTTTCTATTTACCTGGCAGCGGCTGGGGTAGGAAGGCTTAAGATTTGTGATAATGGGCAGGTTGAACTTTCCAACTTAAATCGTCAGATTCTTTACAATGATCAGGATATTGATCAGCTTAAGGTGGTATCAGCAAAACGTTTTCTTAACACCCTTAATCCTCACATCGAGGTGGAGTATTTTTCGGAAAACATTGGCCGGGAAAATATTGATACTCTTGTGGGAGATGCCACCATCCTGGTGGACTGCCTGGATAACTTTGAAACCAGGTATATCCTGAACGAATATGCAGTACATAAAAGGCTCCCTTTCATGCATGCTGGTGTGGAGGGATTCTCAGGACAACTCACCTTTCTCCACTCTCCGGAAACCCCCTGTCTTTGCTGTATCATTCCTGAAGCACCTCCCTCCAAATTGTTTCCCATAGTTGGTACTACTGCCGGCATCATTGGGTGTCTCGAAGCCAATGAAGTCCTTAAACATGTAACCCGGATTGGTTCTCCTTTGAAAGGCATCCTGATGATATGGGATGGAATGACTACGGAGTTTCACAGAATCGAGGTCAATAAGGATCCCCATTGTCCAGTGTGCGGGAAAAAATAGCTGATCAGTATACAAACCTCTGTCACCCAGACTCGGAAAAGTCCTGCTTTTTTTGTTGTCCACCCCTCCGGTCTTTTTCGTATGATCCTCTCCAAAACAGTACAGTCCATGATCGCATATTGTGGCAGAATCGAGAACGATTCTTAAGGGGTAAGAAAAACCTCTCCCAAGATCCTGAGGTTCGCCCGATAAACGGCTGGGACTGTTGGGGGCTGGGGTATTTGGA
This sequence comes from Pseudomonadota bacterium, assembly GCA_043798555.1. Taxonomy (GTDB): domain Bacteria; phylum Desulfobacterota; class WTBG01; order JAGOGO01; family JAGOGO01; genus JAZDOO01. The sequence goes on from JAZDOO010000074.1 coordinate 6,402, forward strand.
TGAGAAAAAGAAAAAAGTTGGCTGTCTTCTCCACCCTGCTCAAAATAACGGGACCGATTTTCGGTATCTGGTGGGATATGAGAGGAAGTGTGCGCGGGAGGTCTGTCTGGAGGCCATGACCTTTAACGCCCTCAGTGCCAGAGCCAAGAAATTTTACCTCACTATTACCATCGGGATGGACTCGTTTCACTATTCCAGCCGCAAATGGAATCCCATGTTCCCCATGTTGTTATGGGGGAAAACCATCTGTGAGAACATCGCCGAAGCTGAGGATTTTCGGCCCCTCAACCGAAATGAATTCGTGAGCACTTACGATACCTTTATTAACCTTTTTTCCTATAAAACTGATGGCTATTTGCTTGAGAGGATTGTTGAACAAGTAGGGATAGTGCACTGCACAACGTCAGATTTTGTGAAGCGATATAGGGAATGGAAAGAAACCGTGCTTCAAAAGTACCGGGTTAGGTATTTATCAAGGAATATTTCAAAGGAATATTCCTTGCCGTGCCCGGTTCATCTTGTTGATGTTCCTCTTTCTTTTTCACGATTTTTGAAATTTGCTTTGGACATATGGAATGCTTCGGTGGAGGACGTTTGCCTCCTAAAAAAAGAGATTGATAATGAGCTGGAGCGTTTTACTTCAGCTTTTTGATAACTAAGACTATCAAATAAAATTATGCTTGCCAAACAAATAAGAGTGTAATAAGAATATTATAATACTCCAATAAGAGTACGGAGGCTTTTATGGGTACAAAGTCAAAGGCACCGGAAAAAGTAACTCTAAAAATACCGAAACCCCTTTATGACAAGATTGCTCTTCTCATTGAGGGGGCAGGGTATAATTCGGTAACTGATTTTGTGGTCTTTGTGTTGCGAGATTTAGTGAGCAGTTCTCCGGGCGAAGGCAATGAAATGCTTGAGAAAGAGATCGAGGTGGTAAGGAAAAAATTAAAAAATTTAGGATACTTGTAGTTGAAGGAGCATAGTTGACTGAATAAATGAACGATCAACACAGGAGGCATCAGTGCTATCGGTTTTCAAGAATCTTTTCAAGGCTAAGGACCGAAACGATTTTATCACCATTGTTTCCGGCCTGCCACGCTCCGGAACTTCGATGATGATGCGGATGCTTGAGGCTGGGGGGATGGAGATCGTTACCGATACTATGCGCAAGGCGGATGAGGATAACCCCCGGGGGTACTATGAAGACGAGCGGGTAAAAAAGATGAAGGAAGATGCATCATGGTTAGATGGCTGCCAAGGGAAGGTGGTAAAGGTAATTTCAATGCTCCTTTATGACCTCCCCACTCACCTAAAATATAAGGTCATTTTTATGAGAAGGGAAATGAAAGAAATTCTTGCTTCCCAGAGAGTCATGTTACGCAGGCGGGGACAAAAGGAGGATGATGCCCCTGATGAAGAAATGGCTGAAAAATTTGAAAAACACCTCCGCCAGATCGAGGGGTGGATGGCAAACCAGGAGTATATGGATGTGCTCTATGTAACATACAATGAGGTGATTAATGATGTCCGAAACCAAGTTAAAATCGTAGATGACTTTTTGGGCAAACGGCTGAATGAAGAAGAGATGGTAAAGGCAGTTGAGAAATCACTCTATCGGCAGAAGAAGGCTGAGGATGGGGAGAAGCTTGTCTGAACTACTGAACTACTCCAACTTACTAAGGAGGCGAAAATGACTGAACAAAAAGCTACCAACATTTACTGGCATCAGGGGGCAATTACCCGTGCAGAGCGTGAACGATTGCATGGCCATCGCGGTTTTACCATTTGGTTTACCGGCCTTTCTGCGTCTGGCAAATCCACGTTAGCGGTAGCGCTGGAGGAGGCCCTGTATGAACGAGGGCACCATACCTATATCTTAGATGGCGATAACATTCGCCATGGTCTCAATAAAAACCTGGGTTTTTCACCCGATGATCGTACCGAAAATATCCGCAGACTCGGCGAAGTCGCTAAGCTTTTTCGTGACGCCGGTATCATCAATATGACGGCATTTATCTCCCCTTACCGCAAAGATCGCCACGCTGCCAGGGAGCTTAGTAAGGGTGATAGTTTTATTGAAGTGTTCGTAGACTGCCCAGTGGAAGTCTGCGAACAACGCGACCCAAAAGGAGCATATCAGAAGGCACGGCAGGGGATCATTAAAGAATTTACTGGTATTAGCGCTCCTTATGAGGAGCCGGAGAATCCAGAAATCCATCTCCACACTGACAAGATGTCTGTGGACGAATGTGTTCAAGCGATAGTGGACTACCTTGTGAAACAGAAGTATATTCCCGCTTAGGAAGGCTGACTCAAACCAGCATGGGATTTTTTAGTCAGATAAAAAGGTTTTAACCCGGGAGGAGGCCTTCTTTGGCCCCTATACCAACAATGCTCCTGACATTCCCATTGATCCTTTCTCCAGCTCACCAATTTCCGGGATGCATACCTACCACGGTGCCCTCATCTATGTTTGGGGATATGAATGTAAAAATAAAAGACCAAAGATTTATGATATTACCCCCACCATCCTCGAGATTCTGGATGTGGGTATTCCTTCTGATTTTGATGGGGAGTCAATTGTTTTGAAATGACGGGCGCAAAGCTATCTATGTACGATATAGTAATTAGAGATGGCTTAATTGTTGACGGCACCGGCCAGCCAGGCAAAAGGGGGGATGTTGCTATCTCCGGAGATAAAATCTTTGCTGTAGGGGAGTTCCCTGATATTCAGGGGAAAAGAGTAATTTCCGCTCAAGGGTACGTTGTAGCTCCCGGGTTTATTGATATTCATTCCCACTCCGACTTTACCCTCCTTGCCAATCCTGGGGTTGATGGCAAAGTGTGCCAGGGGGTTACTACCGAGCTGGTAGGGCAGTGTGGTGCATCGGGTGCTCCTATGGAAGGGCCGGTAAGAGAGAAAAGAAGACCGGAACTGGAAGCCATAGGGCTTTCCATTACCTGGTCCACCATGGATGAATATCTAAGCACGTTAGAAGAAACTCAACCAATTGTCAATGTTGCTACTCTGGTGGGGCACGGAAATATTAGAGGGGCGGTAGTGGGGTATGAAAACCGACCCCTTTTAAGAAAAGAATTAAAGCAAATGGAGGCCTTGGTCATCCAGAGTATGGAGATGGGGGCTTTTGGGCTTTCCACCGGACTTATTTATCCTCCGGGAGTCTATTCTTCTACTGATGAGTTGATACTCTTGACAAAGGCAGTTGCCAAGTTTGGAGGTATCTACGCCACGCACCTTCGCAGTGAAGGCGACCGGCTGATAGAAGCGATTGAAGAGGCACTTACGATTGCTGAGCGCGCTGGTGTTTCTTTGCAAATTTCTCACTTAAAGACGAACGGGAAGAAAAACTGGTCAAAACTTCCGGCAGTGTTTCAAGTGATTGAAAACGCAATTACAAGGGGGATAAACGTCCATGGGGACCGATACCCTTATACTGCTTCCAGCACCGATTTGGATGTACTGCTTCCCTCCTGGGCTTGGGAAGGGGGTAGGGAAAAGGAGCTGGGGCGGTTAGCAGCCCCGGAATGCCAGGAAAAAATTACGAAAGAGCTTTTAGCTCAAGATTTAGAGCCGGACTTCTGGAATACAGTAGTCATCTCCACCGTTCACCATGAGAAGAACCGGCATTTAGAAGGGAAAACATTGGCTGAAATTGCGGGAGAACGAAACTCTGCACCGTGGAAGGTTCTTTATGAGCTGCTGATTGAGGAAGATTTGAGGGTGAATGCAATTTTCTTTTCCATGAGTGAGGAGAACTTAACGGAGATATTGGCACGAGACTATATAATGATTGGGACTGACAGTGCCGCCCGGTCGCTCTCTGGACTCCAGGAAAAAGGAAAACCTCATCCCCGTGGTTTTGGAACCTATCCTCGCATTCTTAGCCACTGGGCTGGAGAGGGAAAACTGCTTTCTCTGGAAACTGCCATTTGCAAGATGACCGGGCTCCCAGCAAAAAAAGTGGGGTTAAAGGGGAGGGGGCTTATCAAAGCGGGGTATTGTGCTGATCTGGTAATTCTTGACCCTTCTACCATTCAGGATCGGGCTGACTATCACAATCCTTTCCAGAGTCCGGTGGGAATTGAGCACGTGATGGTAAATGGAGAGGAAGTTATCGCAGAAGGGAAATTAACGGGTAAGAGGCCAGGAAGGGTCATCCGCAGGGAAAAGTGAGTCTTTATTTTCTTTTGGCTCCAGCCTAACAACCTTCTCACTCCCAGCAATGCTGCTACCGTTATCTTCATTCTCTTGCCTCCTCAAAACCATAGATTACGGTTTGAATAAATAAAATCAAAAGGTTTCCTATAAAAAAATCCCTCAGATTTACCGCGGTGGGACAGGGTTAACCTACTATAAAAAAGGAAAAATTACAACAGTTAACAGCAGGGGTTTTCCTGTAAAAAAATAGTTGCTTTTGGGTTGCCATAGGTTCAGGATAGAAAATGTTTTAGGGGAAAGTAATTATTCTACTCCGGAGGAGGAGAGGAAGCCATGAGTCCGTTAACTGAAATAGGCTGAATTGCCGGAAAGGTGGTTCGGCCTTTCTTTCTATTTGTATGCGTTCAATAGAAAGGAGGTGTGAAATATGAAGCTAAACCTTAGAGCATTCTTTCTGACTGCTGGGATTCTCTGGGCAGTTGCGTTCTTTCTGACCGGCCTTTCAAACCTAC